>JBOHKJ010000447.1:0-3744 GCA_050728975.1 Kiloniellales bacterium
GCGCAGTAGCGTCGTCTTGCCGCAGCCCGAGGGGCCCAGGAAGCAGACGAACTCGCCGTCGTAGATATCGAGCGAGATGTCCTTCAGCGCCTGAAAGGTGCCGAAGAATTTGTCGAGGCTCTCGATCCTGAGGTAGGGGGTAGGTGTGGTATCGCTGTCAGTCATCGCTTACTCGCGTCCGGCTTCCAAAAGAGCGGCGGCTCGCCGTGTACGACCGCAATCGTGACAAGAACGCGCCCAGCCGGCCCGGTTCCCGATGATCGGGGACCGGACCGGCTGGCGCAACCTCGAAGCGGCCCTAGCGGCCGAGCCGCATCAGCTCTTCGGCTCCGACTTGGAGTCGTAGCGCTTCTGCCATTCCTTCAGCAGGCGCTCGCGATTGTTGGCCGCCCACTCGAAGTCGTTGTCGATCATCGCCTCGACGAGACCGTCCGGGAAATTTTCGAGAGGCTTGGCAACGCCCGGCATGGCAACCACCGCATAGCCCTCGTTGTACATCTCGTTGGCCTTCCGGGTGACCGACCAGTCGAGCAGCGTTTTCGCCGCCTCGACGTTCTTGCCGCCCTTGATCAGGGCCGAGGCTTCCATGTCCCAGCCGACGCCTTCGGAGGGAACCACGATCTCGATCGGCGCGCCTTCCGACTTCGAGCGCGCGGCGCGGAACTCGAAGGAAATGCCGATCGGCACCTCGCCGGCCGCCGCCTGACGGCAGGGCTTGGAGCCGGAGTGGGTGTAAGTGGCCACGTTCTCATGGAGCGCATCCATGTACTTCCAGCCACCCTCCTCGCCGAACAGCTGCAACCAAGACGAGACATCGAGGAAGCCGGTGCCGGAAGACGCCGGGTTCGGCATGGAAATCGTGTCCTTGTAGACCGGCTTGGTGAGGTCTTCCCAGGACGTCGGGACCGGGAGGTTGAGCCGCTCGCCTTCGACGGTATTGAAGCAGATCACCGCCGCCCAGGCGTCCATTCCGACCCAGGACGGCGGATTGGCCTTGTCGCGGAACTTGGGGTCGAGCTCCTCTACGCCCTTGGGCGCATAGGGCTCCAGCATCCCTTCGCTCTTCATCAGCAGCAGGCTGGTCGCGGCCAGGCCCCAGATCACATCCGCCTGGGGATTATTCTTCTCGGCCAGCAGTTTGGCAGTGATGATGCCGGTCGAATCGCGGACCCACTGGATCTCGATATCCGGATGGTCCTGGTTGAATCGCTCGGCATATTTCTTGAGGTCGTCGGCCTCGACCGCGGTGTAGACCACGAGCTCGGCCGCCGCCACCTGGCCGGCGGAAAAGGCCAGCGCGGCAATCGCACCGGCAACGCCGCCCAAGCGGCGGCCGTATCGCTTCCCTGTCATAATCTTTTTCTCCCGTTACTTGATGATCCCATCGGCCCGCGAGGGGGGCGGCCCGACCTGAGTTTCTTGCGGATGGCCGGCGCCACTTTAACGACGCCTTGTGACAGTTTTCCCCTCCCCCGTTTTGTCGGCCGCGGCGCCCACTTGGAGTGCCGCGCAAGTCGAGCCTAGGGATTGTCATAAGTCAAATCGATAACACTTATGCAATAGGTGGGCTGGACCTATGAGCTGCGCCCCGGCGCCGCTCCGGCCGGGCGCCCATCCTAGCGACTGGCCAGGGCGCCGTCTCGCTTCTCCTGGCGGCCCGGCGAATCCTTGGCTTCGCCACCGTCCTCCGATCCCTCCCGATGCCGCGCATCACGATCCTTGAGGCGGCTTTCGCGCAGCTCGCCCGACGTTTCCAGAATCGGATAGGCGACCGAGGTCAGATGCGAATAAACACGCTTCAGGTCCCGGATGATATCGAGATGAAGCGCCGAGGTTTCGATGCTCTCGATACGGCCGGAGCGCAACCGGCCCAGATGACTCTGGCCGGCCTCCAGCTCGTGGGCGCGGAAACGCTCCTTCTCGGTGATGAGCTGACGCGCGGTTTCCAGGTCGCCGGAGACGAAGACGCTGATCGCGAGCTGCATCTGCTTCAAGGTGCGGGTGTGAAGATCCAACAGCTCTTCCCAGCCTTGATTCGAGAACGAGAGCTTGTTGCGGACTTTCTTCTGGGCGATGTCCAGCAGGTTCTTGTCGATGATGTCGCCGATGTGCTCGAGATTGGTGTTGAAGGTGATGATGTCGATGCAGCGCTTGCTGTCGTCGGCGTCGCGCGCGTTGCGGCTAACATCCGTGACATAGAGCTTGATCGCCTCGTGGAGGTCGTCGACCTGGTCGTCGAGTTCGCTCAACTGCTCGATCAGCTTGGCGTCGTCGCTGCGCAGCACGTCGATGACGCCGCGCAGCATGGTCTCGACGATGTCGGCGAGACGCAACACCTCGCGGGTCGCCGCGGCAAGCGCGATCTGCGGCCGGTCGACCACGGTGGGGTCGAGATACTTCGGCTTGATCGGCCCGCTGTCGGCGACCTGAGACCTCAGGAGGCGCAGCACCAGGCGCGCCATCAGGCCGGTGGCCGGCAGGAACAGCAGCGCCAGCGCCAGATTGAACCCGGTGTGGAAGTTGGCGATCTGGCGCGCCGGCGCGTCGCCCAGCAGGGGAACCAGCGGCGCCAGCACCTCCAGAAGCGGCAGGCAGAGAATTGCGCCCAGCGCGCGGAACAGCAGATTGCCGAGCGGTATGCGGCGCGCCATGCCGCTGCCGGAGATCGTGAGCGCGACCGGGATAACGCCCGAGCCAATATTGGCGCCCAGCACAAGCGCGAAGCCGAGCAGCAGCGGCACTACGCCGGCGGCCGCCAGCGACATCACCAGCAGCACCATCGCCACGCTGGAGTGTGCCACCCAGGTGATCACCGCCGCCAGCAGCACCGCCAGGATCGGATCCTCGGAGAGCGGCTGCAGGACGTATTGCAGCGTCTCGCTTTCGCGCAGCTGCGCCGAGGCGCCGACGACGAAGCCCAAGGCCAGGAGCATCAGGCCGAGCCCGATCGCCACCCGGCCGAGATGGCGCGCCTGCGGGGCCGGCCCGGCGAGGAAGCTGACGACGCCCACTAGAATCAGGGCCGGCGAGAGCCAGGCGATATCGAAGGACAAGGCCTGGACCACCAGGGTCGAGCCGAGGTCGGCGCCCAGCATCAGAGCAAGACCGGCGGCGACGCCGATCAGCGCCTTGTCGGCGAACGAGGAGATCAGCAGCGCAGTCGCGGTCGAGCTCTGGAGCGCCGCCGAAACCGCCACCCCGAGCCCGAAGGCATTGACTCGGCTGCGGGTGAAGCGGCCGAGCAGGCGGCGCAGCTCGGCACCGTAGGCGCGCATGATTCCGGTGCGCACCATGCGGGTCGCCCAGAGCAGCAAGGCCACGCCACCCGCGATATTGAGCAGCAGCTCGTGCCCGCTCACGTCGCTTCAACCTCCCGTTTCCCTGGAAACATGGGGTCACCTGCGCCGATCGGCGCCGGGTTCCTGGCTCATTGTAACAAAGCTGTCATATTTCCAAAATAGCAGCTTGGACCCCGGCGAGCCAGGGTTGCGCACCACCGGCGACATCTAGAGGCATCCTCGTACCTGAGGCCCAGCGTATCGGAGGATCCGCGTATCAAAGACGGGGGCCGGGCTCGGCGAGCGCGTAGCGGCTGAGCTGGTCAGTGATGTAGTCGTAGGCTTCGTCGACCGAGTCGGTGCGAAAAAACAACTCCAGATCGGCCGCGTCGATAGTGCCGAAATCCTCGAGCGCTTGGAAGTCTATCACCTTGGTCCAGTAGCTGCTGCCGAACAGCACCAAGGG
>JBOHKJ010000448.1:0-2980 GCA_050728975.1 Kiloniellales bacterium
CCTTCAGCGCCTGTTTTTCCTGCTGCTTGAACCGGGCGAATTTTTCCTCGGCCTTGGATCTCGCTGTGTTTTGCATGGCGGCCGTCCTCCGGTTCAAAGCAAGCCGCTGAATGCGGTGCTGATGGTCGCTCCCTCCGGCAGGCGAGCCGCCCGCCGGAGTGAGACGCAACCCGTCGGTTCCCGCAGCGCCGTGCGCCATGGAAACCGCTATCGATCGTCGTGGCAGGAGCCGCCGAGCGAGCCGGCGGGCGCCTTCGGTCTCTCGGACGACCGCCCCGGTCGCGTGACCGGGGCGGCCTCCGGCCGTATCAGCCGAGCACTTTCAAGTTTTCGGCCGACGATTTGCCGTTCTGTCCCTGCTGGAGCTCGTAGGAGACTTTCTGCCCCTCTTTGAGAGAGCTGAGTCCAGCGCGCTCGACCGCAGAGATATGGACGAAGGCGTCCTTCGATCCATCCTCGGGCTGAATGAATCCGAAACCCTTGATGGAGTTAAACCACTTAACAGTACCGGTCGGCATCGCTTTACCTCTTGATCGGTGGGAGCGAGCGCGCCGCACGAAATGTAGCGGCGTGGTCGCTCATGACGCTCACAATGCCAGTGGCAATCGAAGGCAACCGTCGTGACGGCTGCTCGGCGATCACGGAACAAATGCGAAACGCTGTGACTAATATGGCCCGAATTCGACGTTTGCACAAGAACCGACGGAAAAGGGGCGAGTCGCGGCTCGCGTCACAGCCCGTTGACGGTCAGCTCAACCGGCACGTTGCCCCGGGTGGCATGGGAATAGGGGCAGATCTGCTCGTGCGCCTCCTTGGCCAGCGCTTCCAGCTCGGCCTGCTGCAGGCTCCCGTCGGCCACCTCCAGCTTCACCATCAGGCCGAAGCCGCCGGCGTCGCGCGGGCCGATGGTGACCGAGCAGCGCACGATGGCGCTCTTGGCGTCCTTCTTGTGGCGCGTGGCGACGAAGTCCAGGGCGCCGCCGAAGCAGGCCGCATAGCCGGCGGCGAAGAGATGCTCGGGCGTGGCGGTTCCGGGCTTGCCGGGACCGCCCATCTCCTTGGGAACCGAAAGGTCGACGGAAACGCTATGGTCCTCCGCTTCGGTGTGACCGTTGCGCCCGCCGGTGGCTTTGGCGACGGCGGTAAAGAGCGGCTTGATAGACAAGGGAGACCTCCACTTCATTTCCAGATTAAGCGCCTCGGCTCCCAGGGTTAACGCTATCACGCCGCCGCCGGCTGCGTCAGGGTGCAGGGTCTGCTCGCCCCAGTTTTGCCACCTCCCCAAGCCCCGCCCGGAATAAGTGCCTGGAAACCGGGACTTCCGCGAAGCCCCTCGCAGGCCGGACGCGGCCGATCGGTTAACGCGTTCAGGAAGCCTTCAGCCTTTTGATTTATTAACAACCCGCGGAACACCTGACGCGCGACCGCAAGCGGGAACTGCCCCCGAAGGTTGACCCATGCTTGGTGCCCTGAAGCTTTCGCGAAAGAGCGCAAGCAGCGCGCACGACGGCGGCGCCGAGGCCGCGACAGATCCGCGCGGCCTCAAGGTTCCGCTGCCGATCCTCTTCATGCTGCTGATGCTGCTGGTCGTCATCTCGGTCTTCGACATCCTGAAGAAGTCCTACGACGTTCATTCGGAAGCCAATCGCCGGGTGGCCACCGCCATTCTCGAGAACACGCTGACCCGCGCGACCTCGGGCTTGAACGGCATCGCGGCGCGCGTCGCCGCGCGAGACCCCGACCTCAGCGCCGGCCTGCCCGACATCGCCCTCGCCAGCGAGACCGCCGACCCCAGGGATCTCTCGGACCGCGCGCTCGTGCTGCGCTTCGACGCTACCCAGGACATCGGCGAGGCGCGGCTCGGCGGCCGCCTGCTCGACCCGACCGTCGTTGCGCGCTTGGCAGCGCAGCCGGCGCTGGCGCAGCTCTTCGCCGCGCCGGACTCCGCCGGCCATCTCTCCGCCCCGCGGATCGTCCTGGTCGACGGCATTCCCTACATCCTCTCCGAGCCGCGCGGCGTGACGGCGGAGGGCGAGCCGGCCGCCTTCGTGGCGATCGGGCTCCCGGTGCGGGAGCTGATCTTCGACGAGCTGGAGAAGTACGAGGTCTTCAGGAGCGGCGACCTCAAGGAGTACCTGGAGCGGCAGGACGATTTCTCCGGCCTCGCCCAGCTCATCGTCGGCCTGCAGAACCGCGAGTACGCCCAATTCCACTTCAGCGCGGTGGCGCAGATCGTGGTGGTGCTGGTGGCCTTCGTCATCGCGGTGATGATCGGCCATCACGTCGACGCGGCGAGCGACGCCTTGCGGCAGTCGCGCGACGTGATCGCCGAGCGCGAGCGGGACGCCCATCGCCTGCGCCAGCTCGCCGAGCGGGCGAGCCACGCCAAGAGCCAGTTCATCCACAACATGAGCCACGAGCTGCGCACGCCCTTGAACGCCATCCTGGGCTACGCCGAGCTGATCGAGAACGAGACCTTCGGCAAGCTGACGGGACCGCAGGAGCGCTACAAGGAGTACGCCGGCTCGATCCATCGCGGCGGCATGCGCCTCCTGAACGAGGTCTCCCAGGTCCTGGAGTATGCCGCGCTCGTCGACGGCGACGCGCGCGGCCGCGACGAGCCGATCGAGCTGGGCGCGTTGCTGCAGGCCCTGGCCGCCGATTTCCGCGAGCTGCGGACGCTGCGCGGCGTGACGCTGGAGGTGGCCGCACCCGAGGCGCTGCCGCGCCTCTCGGCGGATCGCGAGATGATCGCCGGCCTGTTCCGCCACCTGATCGCCAACGCCATCGAGTTCAGCCCGGACAACGGCCGCGTCACCGTGAGCCTGGCCGAAACCGCCGACAACCGCCTGGCGGTCGCGGTGCACGACCGCGGCGCCGGGATGGACGAGCGGCTGGTCAGCCAGGCCTTCGATCCCTTCGAGCACGGCGAGGACGCCTTCTCGCGCAAGCACCAGGGCATGGGGCTGGGGCTCAGCCT
>JBOHKJ010000449.1:0-2073 GCA_050728975.1 Kiloniellales bacterium
GCCGGTCAGAACGTCAGGACTGTGGCTCGATCACGAGCGGGACGACCTCGAAGGTCTCATTCTCGACCGAGCCGATCGCAAACAGGGCATAGGCCGCGCCACCCCCGAGATCGACCGGTATCTCGGCCACCGGGTGACCCGATCCCGCACCCCTTGCGGGCGAGGGGAAAATCCTGATCAGGTAGGCGCCGGCGGGCAGCTCGGCCGGGAAGCTCTGCTCGCCGTTCTCGAGGCCCCGGATGACCGCCACGACCTCGCCGCCACCGTTCGGCTTGACGCGCAGGTCGACCGAGGGCGCCGCCGCCGTGTGATAGGCCGTGACGCGCGCCTTGTCCGTGTCTACCGGCGTCGTCTTGGTCGTGAACTTGCTGAGCCTCGGCGCGCGATTGACGTCGAGGTTGGCGACCAGGACGGCGGTCTCCGCCACCGAAATGCCGACGGTGTCGATGACCGCGAGCACGCCTCCGCAGGGATTCGCGGAATCGGCGAGGGTGATCGCGACGTCGTAAGTGCCGGCCTCGAGCGGAGCCGGCCCCAGGATGTCGCCGAGGCGGACGTCCTGAAACGCACAGGCTCCGTCGACCGAGATGTCGACGGGCAGGTGCGGGTCGAGCCCGAGATCGTTGCCCGGGATGCCGTGCACGACATAGGCATCGGCAGCGGTCGCGCCGGCGCTCAACATACTCCCAGCGGCGCCGAAAGCGATCCCGGCGCAAACGAGAATACCAACCTTCTTCATGACGGTGATGCTCCCTCCACTCATCGACGCGGCGTCATGCCGCGCGAAGGATCGGCGTGATACGAGCCCTCTGTCCCTCTTGGATCAGCGACGAGCGCGAGGCTCAAGCCTTCTGGCCTGCGGCCCCAACTAGCCCGCCGCGGCGCTGTGCTCCTGTCCGCGAGCTTCGCTTTGCGGGCCGGGTCATCAATCAGGTTCGCCGCCCTCCTCGCTGCGCCCGGGATCGTGCTTCACGTGCCCACAGCTGCGGATCGAACCGCTGAACCCTGCTGCTCATCGCCTTCGGTTTCCCTGGTCAGAGGCGATCACGTACGGCTCCGAAAATTCCCCATTGTCTATATCTTGTCAAGGTATATCCTGTACACATCGTGGACAAGCCGACGAGGGGTTACGGGCCTTGCATTCGATGAAGGCGGCTTGCCACCTCACCGGTCTCTCGCCTGATACCCTCCGGGCGTGGGAGCGTCGCTATGGGGCGGTGCAGCCCAAGCGCGACGCCAGCGGGCGACGGGTCTACGAGCGCGCGGATGTCGCGAAGCTGCGCTTGCTGCGACAGGCGGTAGATCTTGGCCAGCCCATCCATCGCGTCGCCCCGCTGAGCCCCGAGGAGCTTGAGAGTCTCTTGCGGGATACGCGAGACCGCGAGCCCGGGCAGGGCCTGACTGATCTCGTCACTCGCTTGCTTGATGCCGTGGTGAACTACCGCGCAGACCTCTGCGACGAAGTCCTTGGCCTGGCCATCGCCGGATTGTCGCCCCGGGACGCAGTGCGCTTCGTGCTCTCGCCGGCACTCGTCCAAGCCGGATCGCTCTGGCATGCCGGCATGTTCAGCGCTGCCCAGGAGCACCTGCTCACGGCGAGCGTCGAGCGCCTTGTCATGACGACACTCCACAACTTTAAAAAGTCGGCTCGCGGCCCGGGCATGGTGTTCGGGACTCTCGCCGGCGAGCGGCACGCCCTCGGCAGCCTGCTCGCTGCCTTCCTGGCGGCAAGTCGAGGTGCGCGCTGCATGTATCTCGGCGCCGACTTGCCGCCAGTCGAGCTGGCCCAGGCTGCGATGCGCAGCGATGCTGTTGCGGTCGTTCTCAGCCTCGCGACCGCGAATCCGGCTCTGGTGACCCAGATTCAAGAACTCTGTCGCGAGTTGCCCCCCGAGATCGAAGTCTGGCTCGGCGGTTCAGCCACGCAAGATCTGACCCAAGCCGTCCTTCCCGAGAATTGTGCCCTACTCCGCAGCTTCGACGATTTCTTCGAGCGCGCGGAGATCTTGTGTGAGACGAGATCTTAGAAGGAACGCCGCTGTGACCACTTCCAAGAGGCATGCGAAGCATCGG
>JBOHKJ010000450.1:0-11410 GCA_050728975.1 Kiloniellales bacterium
GCGCTGGACTTGATCGCCGTCGCGCCGCTCGTCGGCGCCGCGCGCGGACGTGACATCGAGGTCGACTGTCTCGCTATCTCCGGCGGCTGGACGCCGACTATCCATCTCGCGAGCCAGGCCGGCGGCAAGCCGCGCTTCGACGAGCGCCTCGCCGCCTTCCTGCCCGGCGAGCCGCGCGAGGCTTGGGAAGCGGCGGGAGCCATCGACGGCCTGCTCGACACGGTGGCGTGCATGGAGGCGGGTGCGAAGGCCGGCGCTGCCGCCGCGCGCGCACTCGGCGCCGAAGCGGCGCTGCATGAAATCGATCGCCCCGACGAAGCCGAGCCGGCGAGCCCGCCGCAGCCGCTCTGGGAGATTCCGGCGACGCGCGGGGGCAAGCGCTTCGTCGACTTCCAGATGGACGTCACAGTCGACGACGTAATGCTCGCGCGGCGCGAGGGCTTCAAGTCGGTCGAGCACTTGAAGCGCTACACCACGCTCGGCATGGCGGCCGACCAGGGTAAGACCTCGAACATGAGCGGGCTCGCTATCATGGCGGCGGCCGAGGGCCTGTCGATTCCCGAGGTCGGCACCACGCGCTTTCGCCCGCCCTATACGTCGGTGGCCCTCGGCAACTTCCCGGCGCGCGCGGTCGGCGCTCACTTCAAGCCGCGGCGCCTGACTCCGATGCACGACTGGCACGTCAAGGCAGGCGCCGAGATGATGACGGCGGGCCTCTGGATGCGGCCGCGCTACTACCCCATCGCCCCCGGCGAGACGCTGGAGCAGGCCTATGTGCGCGAAGCCGAGACGGTGCGCGAGAAGGTCGGGCTGGTCGACGTCTCGACGCTGGGCAAGATCGATGTCCAGGGGCCCGACGCTGCCGAGTTCCTGGACCGTGTCTACGCCAACGCCTGGCTCAAGCTGCCGGTCGGCAAGGCGCGCTACGGCTTCATGCTGCGCGAAGACGGCATCGTGATGGACGACGGCACCACTTGGCGCCTCGGCGAGCAACGCTTCCTGATGACGACGACCACCGCGCACGCCGGACTGGTGATGGCGCATCTCGAGCATCTCCTGAGCGTGGTCTGGCCGGAGCTACGGGTGCAGGTCGCCTCGATCACCGACCAGTGGGCCGGCTCCGCGATGGCGGGCCCGCTGGCGCGCGATGTCCTGAAAGGGGCGATTCGCGGCGTCGACTTCGCGACCGAGTCTTTCCCCGTGATGGGCGTGCGCAACGGAACGCTGGACGGCATCCCGGTGCTGGTGGCGCGCCTCTCCTTTTCCGGCGAGCTGGCCTATGAGGTCTTCTGCGGCGCACACCATGGCATGGCGGTGTGGGGAAAGCTGATGGCGGCCGGCGAGCCCTTCGGCATCGCCCCCTACGGCATGGAAGCGCTGGGCGCCCTGCGCATCGAGAAGGGTCACGTCACCGGCAACGAGCTCGACGGCCGAACCACGCTGGGCGATGTCGGCTTCGCGGGCATGGCGAAGAAGGACCGCGACTACATCGGCCGCGTCTTGAGCCGTCGCGAGGGACTTCACGATCCCAAGCGGCTGAAGATGGTGGGTCTGGTTTCGCTCGACGGTAAGCTGGTGCGCGCCGGCGCGCAGCTGGTCGAGAGCGCCGATCCGGCAAAGCCCGGGCGCAGTCTCGGTCACGTCACTTCGATAACCTGGAGCCCGGTGCGCGACAGATTCATCGCGCTCGCCCTGCTGGAAGGCGGACTGGAGCGCCAGGGGCAGAAGCTTTACGCCGCCTCACCAACAGTGGGCGAGCATGTCGCCGCCGAGGTGACCGCACCCTGCTTCTTCGATCCCGACGGGAGTCGCATGCGTGTCTGATCTTCGCTCGCCACTCGAGGGGCACCTGAAACCTGGCCGTCTCGGCAAGCCCGACGGCGAAGCCGGCGTGACGCTCGCCGAGCGCCCGGTCGCCAGCCTGGTGCAGGTCGCCGCCTGGCCCGACAGCGCAGCCTCGGTCGCCCAGCGGCTCGCCTCGCTGGTCGGCAGCTCGCTGGCCCTCGGCCGGCCGGGGACGACCGCGCGCGGCGAGGACGGCATCATCATGACGCTGGCCCCCGGACGCTTCCTGGTCGAGAGCAAAGCTGCGGGCTTCGAGGCTATAGTTGCCGCGGCCATTCCCGCCGAGGCGGCCGCGGTCACCGATCTCACCCACGGCCGGAGCTGTGTCACGATCGAAGGACCGGCGGCGACCTGGGTGCTGGCCAAGGGCATGGGACTGGATTTCGAGCTCTCCGCCTTCCCGGTCGGGCGTGTCGCGCTCGGTGCTATCCACGAGATGGGGGTCACCCTGCGTCGCGACAGCGAGCAGGCCTTCGCGCTTTATGTCTTCCGTAGCTTCGCGCTATCGTCGTTCGAATGGCTGACCGACGCCGCGCTGGAAACCGGCTGCCGCCTGGAAGCGAACCCGGGCAAGTAGCCACGCTCCCGTTCCGGTCGGCCGGCGACGGACCGATCATGGAAATCCCCACAGGATTCGATCTCAAGGCGCTACGCACCTTCGTCCTCGTCGCCGAGTGCGGCAGCATGACCCAGGCCGCGCGCCAGCTGGGCATGACGCAGTCGAGCGTCTCCGAGATCGTCGGCAATCTCGAGCAGGGACTGGGCGCGACGCTGTTCGATCGCGCACTGCGTCCGCTGGCGTTGACCGCCGCAGGAGGCGCGCTCTACGAGCGCGGCCGCGCGCTGCTGGGACAAGCCGGCAACGCCCTGCAGGCGACACGCGCCGCCGGCCATGGCAAGCTCTCTGGCGTCACGCTTGCGCTGATCGAAAGCGTCGCCAACACGGTGGGCCCTCTGCTGGTATCGGAACTGAGCGGCCTGGCGCAACGCTGGCGCGTCTGGTCCGGCATCTCGCCCGACCAGCAGGCGGCGCTGCTGTCGCGCGCCGCCGACGCGATCGTCACCACCAGCGACGAGCTGGATGGCGATCCCGCCTTCGAGCAGCACCCGATCCTGACCGAGTGGTTCCTGCTGGCGCTGCCGGCCCACTACCGCGGCGAGACCGAGCCGTTGGAGCGTCTCGCCGAGGTTCCCTTCGTGCGCTATTCGCTGCGCTCCGCAATCGGACGCCAGATCGAGGCTCAGCTAAACCGTCTGCGCCTCGATCTGCCGTTGCGCGCCGAATTCGACACCGCCAGCGGGCAGCTGGCGGCGGTTGCCGAGGACATGGGCTGGAGCCTGACCACGCCGCTATGTCTGTTGCAGGAGCGCCAGCGAGTCGCGGGGCGTATTAGAGTCGAGCGGCTGACGCGCGGCCGCTTCTCGCGCCGGATCCGTCTCGTGGCCCGCAAGGGCGATCTCGGCGAGACGCCGCGCCTGCTCGCCGAGACGGCGCGGCGTCTGCTGCGCGAGCGCTGCCTGCCACCGCTGTTCGCAGAGATTCCGTGGCTGGCCGAGGAGATCGCTTGGCCGGAAGAGGCCGGCAGCGACGTTTGAGCCCGCGACCTTTCGCCGCCTTGTGCCGCCGCCGGCGAGAGGCACAATTCGGTTGCCGAGGCTGTCTCTTTGAACCAAACGGAGCCGTCCGATGATCCGCCTTCCCGCCGCCCTGTTCCTGCTGCTGGCACTCTTCGCCGGAAGCGCGCTCGCCCAGGAAATTCGGATCGACGGGATCGCCCTCGAGCTGCCCTGGGTGCGGGCCAGCGCCGGGACCGGCCAGACCTCTGCGGCCTATATAACTTTGACCAACCACGGCAGCGAAACGGACCGTCTGATCGGCGCCGAGAGTCCCATTGCCGCCCAAACCATAATCCACCAGACCGTCAACGAGGGCGGGGTCATGAAGATGGATCATGTCGCGGCGATCGAACTGCCGCCGGGGGTAACTGTCGATCTTTCTCCAGGCGGCCATCACATCATGCTGATGGGCCTGAAGCAGCCCCTCAAGGAGGGAGCCTCGATTCCCCTGGCGCTAATCTTCGAGAAGGCCGGCCGGGTGCAAATCGTGGCACCGGTGCTCGCCGCCGGAGCGACCGGCGGCCACAACTGAGGCCGCAACCGGCCGCTGGGCCTCGCCGAAGCCCGGCGCCCAATCCATCCGGGGTAGCGAAAAGCCGCGCGGCACCGTAGCTTGCCGCCATGGCAGTCTCCGCCCCTTCCGTCCTCCTGGTCGAGGATACGCCGGAGCTGGCGCGTCTCTTCGCCTGCTATCTCGCCGACGAGCCGATCCGCCTGGAAACCGCGCTGACCGGAAGCCAGGCGCTCGCCGCCCTGCACCGGCCCCAGCCGCCGGCCGTTGCGATCCTCGACCTCATGCTGCCCGACATAGACGGCCTCACCGTGCTGAAGCGGGCCAGGGCCGAGGGCCTGCCGACCACCATGGTAGCCGTCACGGCCCAGGGCGGGATCGAGATCGCCGTCCAGGCGATGCGGGCCGGCGCCTATGATTTCCTGGTCAAGCCCTTCACCGCCGAGCGGCTGAAGTTGTCGCTCCGCAATGCGCTCGAACGCCACAGCCCGATCGACGGCGCCGGACATCAAGGGCAAAAGCCCGCGCGCGACAGACTCTTCGGGCTGATCGGCGCGACGCCGGCGATGCAGACGGTCTATCGCCTGATCGAGGGCGCGGCGCCAGGCTGCGCGCCGGCACTGATCACCGGGGAAAGCGGCAGCGGCAAGGAGCTCTGCGCGGTTGCGATCCACGTGCTGGGTCCGCGCTGCGACGGACCGCTGGTCACGGTCAACTGTGCGGCAATGGCGGATACTCCGATGGAAAGGGAGCTGTTCGGCCAATCGGCCGGCGCCTTTCCCGACACGGCCGGAGCGCGCGAAGGTGCGCTGCGGCGGGCCAATGGCGGCACGCTGTTCCTCGACGAAGTCTGCGACCTCTCGCCGCCGCTGCAGGCCAGGCTGGCGCGCTTCATCCAGAGCGGCGAAGTGCAGCCGCTCGGCAGCAACCGCAGCGAGACGGTCGACGTGCGCTTGATCGCTGCCACAAACCGCGATCCGCGCCTCGAGGTGGCCGAGGGGCGGTTTCGCGCCGACCTCTACTACCGGCTGCAGGCGATCGGCATCCACATGCCGCCGCTCTCGGCGCGGCGCGGCGACATCCCGCTCCTGTCGCGCCATCTGTTGGCCAAGGTCGCGGCCACCGAGGGCAAGGCCTTCGAACGCTTCACACCCGAGGCCGCTGCCCTGCTGGAGCGCGCCGACTGGCCGGGCAACGTGCGCCAGCTCGAGAATACCATCCGCCGCGCGGTGATCCTGAACCAGGGGCGGATCGTCGAAGCGCCGATGCTGAAGATCGAGCCGTCGGGAGCCGCCACCTATGGCGTTGCGAATAGCGCTGCGAAGACGCCGCCGACCGCCGCGGCGACGGCCAACGGCAGCGGTCGCGCCCTGCGGGAGGTCGAGCGTCAGGCGATCGAGGCCGCCATCGCCGATTGCGAGGGCAACGTCGCCCAGGCCGCCCGGCTGCTCGGCATCAGCCGCTCCACGCTCTATCGCAAGCTGCGGTCCTGGCAGGACGCCGAGCAAGGCTAGCCGTGCCCGATCTTGCGTGGAGCGATGGGCCTGTGCCTAATTGCGCCCACTTTTGCCCGAATTCGGACCGGCCGCAATGATCAAGGCGATCACCTTCGACCTCTGGGACACTCTCATCCACGACGCCTCCGACGAGCCCAAGCGCGCCGCCCGGGGGCTGCGCAGCAAGAAGGCGGAGCGCCGTCATCTGGTCTGGGAGGCGCTCAACGCCGAGCAGCCGATCGATCTCGCGACGGTGACCCTGGCCTACGACACCGCGGACGCTGGCTTCAACGTCACTTGGCGCGAGCTCCACATCAACTGGCGCATCGAGCAGCGGCTGCGGGTGGTGCTGACCGGACTCGGACGAGCGCTATCGCCGGCCGCCTTCGAGCCGCTGCTCCGCAAGACCGCCGAGATGGAAGTCGAGATTCCGCCCGACCCCATCGAGGGCGCCGAATCGGCCCTCGAGGAGCTCGCCAAGCGCTACAAGCTGTGCATCGTCTCCGACGCCATCGTGACGCCGGGGACGGGGCTGCGCAGCCTCTTGGAGCTCTACGGGATGAAGCGGCATTTCGCCGGCTTCGCCTTCTCCGACGAGGTCGGCCACAGCAAACCTCATCGCTCGATGTTCGAAACCGCCGCGGCGCAGCTCGGCGTCGAGATCGGCGAGATGCTGCACATAGGCGACCGCGATCACAACGACGTCAAGGGACCCCAGGCGCTCGGCATGAAGGCGGTGCTGTTCACCGCCACCCGCGACCTCGACAAGGTCAGCACCTCCGCCGATGCGATCTGCGAGCGGCACCGCGACCTGCCGGCAATCGTCGATCGCCTGGCGGAGCGCTGAATCCACGCACCAAGGACCGACCAACCATGTCAGCCGATCCCCGCTTTCTCGTCGTCGACGGCTATGCCAGGGCCGGGCGCGAGGAGCTGCGCGCCGGAGGGGCCACGCCGGCCGGCGAGCTATACGACAAGATGTTGAAGGAATGCCAGCCGGGCGCCGAGGTCGACATCGTCTATCCGGCCGATCCGGATTCGGCGCTGCCCAAGGGCGCGGCGATCGAGCAGTACGACGGCATCGCCTGGACCGGATCGAGCCTCACGGTCTATGCCGACGATCCCAAGGTGACGCCGCAGATCGAGTTCGCCCGCGCCGCCTTCGAGGCCCAGGTGCCGTCGTTCGGCAGCTGCTGGGCGGCGCAGATCGCGGTGGTGGCCGCCGGCGGGCGCTGTGCCGCCAACCCGCGCGGCCGCGAGATGGGGATCGCGCGCAAGATCGCGCTTACCCCAGACGGACGCGCGCATCCGCTCTACCTGGGCAAGAACGCGGTCTTCGACGCTTTCATCAGCCACGAGGACGAGGTGACGCACCTTCCCTCGGGCGCGGTGCTGCTGGCCTCCAACGGCTTCACCAACGTCCAGGCGGTCGCCGTCACCCACAAAGGCGGAACCTTTTGGGGCCTGCAGTATCACCCCGAGTACGACCTGCACGAGCTCGCACGGCTCTGCTACTGCCGCAAGGCGAAGCTGGTGAAGCTCGGCTTCTTCAAGGACGAGGACGCGGCGCAGCACTACGTCGACCAGCTGGAGGCGCTGCACCAGGACCCGAGCCGGCGCGACATCGCCTGGCTGCTGGCGATTGACGAGGACGTCACCAACGAGGACATCCGCCGCGCCGAGGTCCGCAACTGGATCCGGCATCTGGTGCTGCCCAGCCTGGAGCGCTGAGCGATGGCGCCGCCGCGCGCCTGGCAGAGGATGCTGAGCGGGCGGCGGCTCGACCTGCTCGATCCTTCGCCGCTCGACATCGAGATCGAGGATATCGCGCTCGGCCTCTCGCGGGTCGCGCGCTGGAACGGCCAGACCCGCGGCCACTGGGCCTTCACCGTGGCGCAGCATTCGCTGCTGGTGGAGCAGATCGCCGGCCGTCTCGATCCCAGGCTGCCGAGCGGCTGGAAGCTTGCCGCCCTGCTCCACGATGCGCCGGAATACGTCATCGGCGACCTGATAACGCCCTTCAAGGCGGCGGTCGGGCTCGACTACAAGGCGCTGGAGCGGCGCCTGCGCCAGGCGATCCAACTGCGCTTCGGGCTCGCCGCGGAGCTGCCGGAGCGCGCCGAAAAGCTCGTCAAGCGCGCCGACCGGGCGGCCGCCTTTCTGGAGGCGACCCAGCTCGCCGGCTTCGAGCCCACGATAGCGCGGCGCCTGTTCGGCAGTGCGCGCGGCCTGGAGCGCAGCCGGCTGACACCCTGGCAGCCCGATGAGGCGCGCGAGCGCTTTCTCAAGCGCTTCCATGCCCTGCTGCCGAAGGGGTGAGGCAGTCTGGCCCGGGGAATATCCGCAGCGATCTCGGCCATTCTTCACAGCGTGCCGTTACCCCGGGGGGCGTGCGGTCGCTCGCCCGCAGCGCCGCGGCTTGCCAGCCGGGGGCGCCCGGCTTACCTCTAGGCTCGGGAGCGGACGGGACCCGATGAGCGACGGCGACAAGGTACTGAGCGACGCGCAGCGGGCGCGCTTCGAGCGCGATGGCTTCCTCCTCGTGCCGGGCTTCTATGGGCCCGAGGAGATGGCCGAGATCGCCGCCTGGACCGAGGAGGTGACCGCCTGGCCAGAGGCACCGGGGCGACACATGGCCTACCATGAGGATTCGCTGATCGAGCCGGGCAAGCGGGTGGTGCAGCGCCTCGAGGATCTCACGCCCTACCACCCTGGCTTCCGTCGTCTCTACAGCGAGGGCCAGTTGCAGCAGGCGGTGAGCGAGCTGCTGGGCGACCCGGCGATCCTGTTCGGCGATCCTGTTCAAGGACAAGATCAACTTCAAGGACAAGATCAACTACAAGCGGCCGGGCGGCGACGGCTTCAAGGCGCATCAGGATTCGCAAGCCGGCTGGGACGACTACGCCGACTTCTTCGTTACCGCGCTGGTCTCGATCGATGTGGCGACCGAACAGAACGGCTGCCTCGAGATGGCGGCCGGCTGGCACGACCGCGGCCTGGTCGGCGCGCTCTGGAAGCCGCTCGACGAGCAACAGACCGCGGGCATGCGCTTCGTCGCCTGCCCGACCGAGCCGGGCGATGCGATCTTCTTCGACTGCTACGCGCCGCACCGCTGGGCGCCCAACTTCACCGAGGCGCAACGCCGCGTGCTCTACGTGACCTACAATCGGGCAAGTGCCGGCGATCAGCGCGCGCGCTACTTCGCCGACAAGCGCAAGTCCTTTCCGCCGGACATCGAGCGCGAGCCGGGCAAGAGCTACGTCTTCCGGGTGTGAGATGACGAGACTGCCCACCCTTCCGTTGCTGTTGCTGGTCGCCGCGCTTGCGCTGCCGTTTCCGGCCCAAGCGGCCGGCGAGGCGGCCAAGGGCAAGGCGCTGGCCGAGGCCAACTGCGCCGCCTGCCACAGAATCGAGGGCATGGGCATGAGCCCGGTGCCCAAGGCGCCGCCCTTCGTCGCGGTCGCCCACCGCTGGCCGCCCGACCAGTTGGCTGAGGCGTTGGGCGACGGAATCATGGCCGTCCACAGCGAACCGCCGATGCCGGCCTTCGAGCTCACGGCGGAAGAGACCGACGACCTGATCGCCTACCTCTCCTCGCTGCGTCAGCCCTGATTCGGCGATGGCGCTCTGGCTCGCGCTCGCCGGCCTCGCGCTCTGGCTTTACCTGCTGTTCGGGCACGGCCGCTTCTGGCGCGCCGAACCGCGCCTGCCGGCGCACTCGGTCGAGTTGCAGGACTGGCCCGAGGTGGCGATCCTGGTACCGGCGCGCGACGAGGCCGAGACCGTCGACCGCGTGGTGACCGCGCTCCTGAGTCAGGACTATCCGGGCTCGCTGCGACTGTTCCTCGCCGACGACGGCAGCAGCGACGACACGGCAGCGCGGGCGCAGGAGGCGGCAGCCGCGCTCGGCAAGGAGGAAGCGCTCTACCTCGTGACCTGCAGGCCGCCGGCCGAAGGCTGGACCGGCAAGCTCTCGGCGCTCGAACAGGCGCGCGCCTGCGCGGCGCAGGTTCTGCCGCAGGCACGCTACTACTGGCTGAACGACGCCGACATCGCACCGGCCGCGCATTTGCTGCGCCATCTGGTGGCGAAGGCCGAAGTGGAGCGCCTGACGCTGGTTTCGCTGATGGCGCGGCTCGACGCGCACGGTCCCTGGCCGGCGTTGCTGATTCCGCCCTTCGTCTACTTCTTCATGCAGCTCTATCCTTTCGCCTGGGTCGCCGACCCGAGGCGCGCAACCGCCGCGGCGGCCGGCGGCGTGGTGCTGCTTCGGCGCGCAGCGTTGGAGCGCATCGGCGGCTTTCCCGCGCTGGCCGACGCGCTGATCGACGACGTGACTCTCGCCGCGCGCGTCAAGCGAAGCGGCGGCGCGATCTGGCTCGGCCTCGGCGAGGAGGCGGTGTCGCTCCGGCCCTACCGCGACCTCGCGGCGATCTGGGACATGGTCGCGCGCAGCGCCTATACCCAACTGCGCCATGCACCCGCCCTGCTTGCCGTTGCGCTGCTCGGACTGGCCTTCGCCTACCTGGTGCCGCCGCTGACATTCCTGTTCGGCCTGGCGAGCGGCGCGGCCTTGACCGCGCTCGCCGGGCTCGCCGGCTGGCTACTGATGGCATACAGCTACTGGCCGACGCTGCACTTCTTCCGGCGCCCCTGGTGGCAGGCCTTCACGCTACCTTTGGTAGCGTTGGCCTACGGCGCGATGACCGTCGATTCGGCTTGGCGCCACCGGAAAGGCCGGGGCGGAGCCTGGAAGGGCCCCCACCAGGCGGCGCGTCTGGCGGCCCGCCGGCGGCGCGGCTAGAATTCCGACCATGCGACAAGCAATCCACGACGCGGCCCCGCGGAGCGGTGGGACGATCGAAACGCCCTCGGGCAAGGGCGCCAGGGACGAGAATTTTCCGGTCGGCTCCTGGCTGCTGCCGGCGCGCCTGCGGCCCCATGTCGCGACCTTCTACCGCTATGCGCGCGCCATCGACGACATTGCCGACAATCCCCGGCTGGTAGCGCACGACAAGGTCGCGCGCCTGGAGCGCTTCGCCGCCGCCATCCGCGGCGAGGAGCGCGACGAGCCTGCGCTCGCCACCGCGCATGCCATGCGCGCCAGTCTCGCCGCGACCGGGATCGCGACCCGCCACTGCCTCGATCTGATCGCCGCCTTCGAGCAGGACGCGACCAAGCTGCGCTACGCCGACTGGAGCGAGCTGATGGGCTACTGCGCGCTTTCGGCCAATCCGGTCGGGCGCTACCTGATCGACCTCCACGGCGAGCCGCGTCACGCCTACCCGGCGAGCGACGCGCTCTGCAGCGCGCTCCAGGTGCTGAACCACCTGCAGGACTGCCAGGACGACTTTCGCAATCTCGACCGCGTCTACCTGCCGCTCGACTGGCTCGACGAGGAGCGCCTTCCGGTCGAGGTGCTGAACGAGGTGCAAGCGTCGCCCGGTTTGCGCCGGATGCTCGACCGCTGCCTGGACGGAGTCGATGCGCTGCTGGGACAAGCAGCGGCCCTGCCCGCGCAGCTGGGAACCCGCCTGGCGCTGGAGTCCGCGGTGATCCTCCGCCTCGCGCAGAGTCTGACTCGCCGACTGCGCGGGGGCGATCCGCTGGCCGGGCGCGTCGCCCTCACCCGCGGCGATCTCCTGGCAGCCGGCACCGGCGGCATCTTCGCCGGGCTGACTCGGCGCCGCCGCGCGCACGCGGTCAAGCTGGGGAGCGAGCGGTCGTGACCGGGCGCGAGCTGGAGGCGGCGCCGCTGCGGACCTCGAAAGCGGTAACGAAGAAACCGGCCGACGATGAGCGGGCGCGCGATCCGCGCGATCAGGTGCGCGCCGTGGTGCGCGCCGCCGGCAGCTCCTTCACCTGGGGCATGCGCATCCTGCCGCGCCCACGGCGCGAGGCGATGTACGCAATCTACGCCTTTTGCCGCGCCGTCGACGAC
>JBOHKJ010000451.1:0-9175 GCA_050728975.1 Kiloniellales bacterium
GCGGCGGCCCGACGCCGCGCTCGACCTGATGGAAATGATAGGGCGCCGCATCCGCGACACCACCGAGCGCCTGCGCCAGGCCGCGACCCGCAACGCCAACGAGGCGATCGCCCAGACGCTGACCCCGCTCGAAAGGGTGACCGACTGGGTCGCCGCCTTCACCGGCAGCCTCGTCTTCCTGGCGCTTCATGCCGCCGTCTTCGCCCTCTGGATCGGCTGGAACGAGCTCGCCGGGCGGCTCGCCTTCGATCCCTTCCCCTACGGACTGCTGACCATGGCGGTCTCGCTGGAGGCGATCTTCCTCTCGGTCTTCGTGCTGATCAGCCAGAACCGCACCGCCGCCAAGGACCGCATCCGCAGCGACATCGAATATGACGTCAACGTGCGCGCCGAGCTCGAAGTGTCGCATTTGCACGACAAAGTCGACCGCCTGAATGCCGCCGTGCTCGCGCGCCTCGCCGACATCGACAGCAAATTGAAGGGAGGATGAGAGCTACAACAGCCCGGCGCTCTTGAAGGAGACGTGGCCGTCGCGGCCGATCACCAGGTGGTCGTGCACCAGGATGCCGAGCTTGCCGGCGGCCTCCGCCACCTCGCGGGTCATGGCGATGTCGGCCTTGGAGGGCGTGGGATCGCCCGAGGGATGATTGTGCACCAGGATCAGCGCCGAGGCGCCGAGCTCGAGCGCGCGCTTTACGACTTCCCGCGTGTACACCGGCGTATGGTCGACGGTGCCCTGCTGCTGCAGCTCGTCGGCGATGAGACGGTTCTTCTTATCGAGGAACAGCAGGCGGAACTGCTCGACCGGCGCGTGCGCCATGGCGATCCGGCAGTAGTCGAGCAGCCGGTCCCAGGACGAAAGCACCGGCCGCTCCATCGCCAGCGCCTTGGCGAGGCGCGCCGCCGCCTCGGGCACGATCTTGAGCGCCGCTACCGCCACCGGCCCCATGCCCTTGACCTGCGCCAGCGCGTCGGGCTCGGCGGCGAGCGCGCCCGCGAGACTGCCGAAGCGCGCGATCAGCGTCTTGGCGAGCGGCTTGGTGTCGCCGCGCGGATTGGCGGCGAAGAGCAGCATTTCGAGGATCTCGTAGTCGGCGAGCGCGTCGCCGCCGCGCTCGATCAGGCGCACGCGCAAACGCTCGCGATGTCCGTGATAGTGCGGCGTCGCCTCGCCGGAACCGCTGTCGTCGCTGCCGGCGGCCATCGCTCCGCTACCGCGCGTCCGATCTCAGGCGTAGGGCGGGCAGGTCCAGCCCTTGGGCGAGCCGGTGAAGATCTCGTAGCCCTCTTCTGTCACCGCGATCGAGTGCTCGAACTGGGCCGAGAGCGAGCGGTCGCGGGTCACCGCGGTCCAGCCGTCCTCCAGCACCTTCACGTCGTAGCGCCCGGCGTTGATCATCGGCTCGACGGTGAAGAACATGCCGGGCCGAAGCTCGACCCCGCTGCCCGGGCGCCCATAGTGCAGCACGCTCGGCGGCTCGTGGAAGATTCGCCCCAGGCCGTGACCGCAGAAGTCGCGCACCACCGAGAAGCGGTTGCCCTCGGCGAAACTTTGGATCGCATGGCCGACGTCGCCCAGCGTGGCGCCCGGCTTAACCACTTCGATGCCGCGCATCATCGCCTCGTAGGTGACCTCCACCAGCCGGCGCGCCTTCACGCCCGGCTCGCCGACGAAGAACATCCGGCTGGTGTCGCCGTGCCAGCCGTCGAGGATCACCGTCACGTCGATGTTGATGATGTCGCCCTCGGCCAGCAGCTTCTTGTCGCTCGGAATGCCGTGGCAGACCACGTGATTGACCGAGGTGCAGATCGACTTGGGGAAGCCGCGGTAGTTGAGCGGCGCGGGAATCGCGTCGCGCTCGACGATGAAGTCGTGGCAGAGGCGGTCGAGATCCTCGGTGGTGACGCCCGGCTGTACGTGGGGCGTGACGAAGTCGAGCGTCTCGGCCGCCAGCCGCCCGGCCTTGCGCATGCCCTCGAAATCTGCCGCGTCGTGGATGACGATCCGTCGCTCCTCGACGGGCCTGACCTGGGCGGCGTCGCCGCTGTGCATCTCGCTTCTCTCCATCGCCTGGCTCTAGCTGACGCCGCGCGCCCGATTGTGCCGCTCGGCTTCCAGGAACGGCAAGCGGGCGGTCACGGCAATCTCCACGGCTTCGACCCGGCAAGCATAGCACAGGGTCTCGACTCCCAGTGTGCGCGCCCGCTCGAAGGCCTTGAGATAGGCAGGATCGATGTCCCCCGCAACCGCCACCGCTTCGCAGTCGGCACGCTGGACCAGGAACAGCAGCACCGCCCGCGCGCCGGCCTGCGCCATGGCGGCCAGCTCGTCCAGGTGCCTTGCGCCGCGCGCCGTCACCGAATCGGGGAACTCGGCCAGCCCTGGTCCCGGGCCCGCGCCGCGCCTCAAGGTGACGCTCTTCACCTCCAGATAGCAGGGTGGCAGGCCGGCGCCCGACAGCAGAAAATCGACCCGGCTCGCCTGGCCGTAGCGGACCTCGCCCCGGCGCTCCCGATAGCCGGTCAGCTCGGCGATTCGCCCGCCCTCCAGGGCCTCCTCGACCAGCCGGTTGGCAAGCCCGGTGTTGATCCCGACGACGCTGCCCGCGGTGTCGCTCGCCAGCTCCCAGCGCCAGGCCAGCTTGGCCGTGGGACTGGAAACCGGAGCCACCAGCACCCGCGAGCCTGGCGCGGCCAGACCCAGCATCGAGCCGGGGTTGGGGCAGTGGGCCAGCACGCTCTCGCCGCGCTCGAGGGCGACCTCGGCGAAGAAGCGCTTGAAGCGGCGGACGAGGCGGCCGGGGAGAAGCGGTTCGGGGAAGCGCATCGAGACACGCACCCTAACGATAGCGTTGCCGAGCTTCAACAGCGCCCGGGCAATAGGCTCCTGCGCGGGCACGCGGCCTTGCGCTTTGCCCTGCGAATGGACAGGTTAAGCGTTGGTGCTCCGCTTCCCCCTAAAGCCGGAGCGGCCGGTGCCGGCGGAAAGGCCGGGGCTCGGGTCCGTCAACCGCCGCTCCTGGGGTTCGAATCGATGCCGATGCGCTTCCGAGATTTCCCCGCTGCCGGTCTGGCCATCGCAGGCCTTGTGCTGCTGGCCGGCTGCTCCTTCACCGGGCCCACCGCTCCGGCCGAGACGCCGGCCGCTGTCGGCACCGCCCCGCCGCCGCCCGCCGAGGTGTCGCCCCAAGACCAGGCGCCTTCGGCCAATGCGGCGCCTGCCACTCCCGCCGCGCCGCGCGGCGCCGGCTCCGAAACCTCGGTGGTGACACAAGGACCGGGCGGCGAGGTCATCACGACCCACAAGGTCGACGAGGCGCAGTATCGGGCCGATGCCGACTCCTGCCGCACCTACGCCGACGCCCAGGTCGGTCACGATATGCGCATCGAGGACGATCGCAGCGGAGCCTTCTTCGACTCGGGCTGGAACCGCGATGCCGGCCGCCTCACCCGCTCGATGCAGAGCTTCGAACAGGAAAACCGCCGCGCCGCGCTGTTCGAGGAATGCCTCGCCGGCCTTGGCTACGTGCAGCGCTGACGGAGCAGGCGCCGGGGCCGCCGGCGTGAATTCGCGATGGCGTCTTCCCCGGTCACCGCGGCGGTCCTGATCGTCGGCAACGAGATTCTTTCGGGCCGCACCCAGGACGTGAATCTCGCATTTCTCGGCCAGCGGCTCGGGGCGCTCGGCATCCGCCTGCTGGAGGCGCGCGTGGTGCCGGACATCGAGGCTGAGATCGTCGAGGCGGTCAACGCGCTGCGCCATCGCTATAGCTACGTCTTCACCACCGGCGGGATCGGTCCGACGCACGACGACATAACCTCGGAATGCGTCGCCAAGGCCTTCGGCCTGCCGCTGATCGTGAACGAGGAGGCGAGACGCCGGCTATCCGCACGCTATCGCAATCCGGCCGACCTCAATGCCGCGCGGCTGCGCATGGCGACCATGCCGGAGGGCGCGGCGCTGATCGACAATCCCATCTCGGCCGCGCCCGGCTACCGGATCGGCAACGTCCACGTGATGGCCGGCGTGCCGGAGATCATGCGCGCGATGTTCGACGGCGTCGCGCCCGCGCTGGCCGGCGGCCCGCCGTTGCTGTCGCGCTCGATCGAGACCGATCTTCTCGAGGGCTACGTCGCCGCGCCGCTCGGCGATCTCCAGAAGGATTTCCCAGCTATCGACATCGGCAGCTACCCCTTCAATCGTCAGGGACGCTTCGGCTGCCGTCTGGTCCTGCGCGGCACCGATGCGGAAGCGCTGGCCGCCTGCGCCGCGCGCCTGGAAGCTTTGGTGAAGAGGCTCGGCGGCCAGGGCAAGTGGGAGGTGTGATCCAGGCGGGGCAGGAAGCTTTTCTCTACGGCCGCAGTCCCCATCTTCGAGGGTGGACACCGGCGCCCCGAGCGGAAACAGAGACGAGATAAGCTATGCCGAATCACGCTGCCGCGCATTCGAAGGCCGTCGACCCGCAATTCGGCTTGACGGTATTGCTGCTCCTGCTCCTGGCGGCAGCGCCGGCGCTCGGCCAGAGCTCTTCCGAGCCGACCGAATCCACGCTCGCCGCCGAGCTGGTCGACTGCGTGGCGCTGGACGACAAGACCGAGCGCCTGGCCTGCTACGACGAGCTTGCCAAGCCGCTCGCCGCCGTCGGTGCGGAAGCCGGCTCGGCCGATCCCTCGGTCGTGCAAACCTTCTCGGGCAAGGACGATTGGGATTCGGAGACCTTCGAGGTTGGGCGTCCCTGGCGCGCGATCTGGGAGATCGAAGGCAATATCCTGAATGTCGAGTTGTTGGACAGCGAAGGCACGCTGATCGACGTGATCGGCCAGCAAATCGGCGAGGGCGGCGGCCGTTCCGAGCCGCAGGAGCCGGGAACCTACCGGCTCGGCGTGCGCGGCCTCGGCGCCTGGCGGGTGCGCATCGTGGCGATCGACTAGGCCGGTAGTCTCCAGCCGCTCGAATATCTGTGCTGGCCGGCGGCTGGAAGGCGCCAGACACGACCCGTTCAGACGCCCGCGCCGCGGGCCTCCGCCAGCAGCCAGTCGCGGAAGCGCTCGGCGTCGGGACGCAACGGCTGGCCCTCCGGCTGCAGCAAGTAGAAAGAAGAATCGGACGGCAGCGCCAGGGCGAAGGGGCGCACCAGCTCGCCGTGGCCGATCAGATCCTCGGCCAGGCGCTCGCCGCACAGCGCGACACCGCGCCCGCGCACCGCGGCATGGATCAGAATCGAGTAGTTGTCGAAGAACTCTCCCTCCGCCTCCTCGGGCAAGGCGACGTTGAAGGCCTCCAGCCAGGATTCCCAGGTCACCCAGTTGCGGTCGAACTGCCGGAGATGGAGCAGGGTCGCGCGCGCAAGGTCGGCCAGCTCTTCGAACGGCCCGGCGGCCTCGAGGTAGGCCGGCGAGCAAACCGGGAAGATCGCGTTTCCGAACAGCCGGTGCGCCGTTGCGCCCGGCCAGCGTCCGCGCCCGTGGCGGATCGCCAGATCGCTGCCGCCGCCGCCGAGATCGCGCATCCGCGCCGAGGCGACCAGGCGCACGTCCACCTTGGGGAAGTGCGCGCGAAACTTGGCGATTCGTGACATCAGCCAGTAGGAGGCGAAGGTGACGCTGGAGGCGATCGTCACGTCGCCGGCCTCCTGTTCGCGCTTTATCGCAGCGACCGCCTCGGCGATGTGCTCGAGGCCGATGGTGACCGCGTTGCACAGCCGCTCGCCCTGGGCGGTCAGCTCAATCGCCCGGTGATGGCGGCTGAACAGGGGGTAGCCCAGGTGGCCTTCCAGAAGCTGCACCTGGCGGCTGACCGCCGCCTGGCTGACCCGCAGCTCCTCGGCCGCGCGGGTAAAGGAGAGCAGACGGGCAGCCACCTCGAAAACGACGAGGCTGTTGGTCGGCGGAATACGGTCTCGCAACCTAGCCATAACTTAAACGTATCCGTATCGGACAATTTTTCAGGTTTACCGCACAAAGAGTGAGATCTCAAATGATCTCCAGTTTTGGAAGGTAAAGCCAAAGCCAAGGCGGGCCCGACCTCGGGCCACTTGGCACCCGACCCCAAAAAAACCCAAGGGAGGAACGGTTATGCCCGCAGGCTACCAAGCGCTCGCGATTCCCGGTCCCACCAACCTGCCTGCCGCGCTGCGGACGGCGATGGACATTCCCTTGGAGGACCAGCGTGCGCCCGACTTTCCGGCCTTCACGCTGCCGCTGTTCGAGGACCTGAAGCGCGCCTTCAAGCTGGAGCGCGGCGGCCGGGTGTTCGTCTTTCCCGGCACCGGCACCGGCGGCTGGGAGGCCGCGATCACCAATACGCTGTCGCCCGGCGACAAGGTCCTTGCTTCGGTGTTCGGCCAGTTCTCGCATCTTTGGGTCGACCTCTGCCAGCGCCACGGCCTGGCGGTCGAGGCGGTCCAGGTGCCCTGGGGGGAGGGCGTGCCGGTCGAGCGCTACGCCGAGATCCTGGCGGCCGACCGGGGCCACGAGATCAAAGCGGTGCTGGTTTGCCACAACGAGACCGCGACTGGCGTCACCAGCGACGTCGCGGCGGCGCGGCACGCGCTCGATGCCGCCGGTCATCCGGCGCTGCTGTTCGTCGACGGCGTCTCGTCGATCGCTTCCATCGACTTCCGCATGAGCGAGTGGGGCGTCGACCTCGCGGTCTCCGGCTCGCAGAAGGGCTTCATGCTGCCGGCCGGGCTGGCCATCGTCGCTGCCAGCGACAAGGCGCTGGACGCGGCCAAGGCTGCGAAGTGCCCGCGCTGCTTCTTCGACTTCGCCGACATGATCCGCACCAACCAGGAGGGCTACTTCCCCTACACGCCAGCCACCACGCTGCTGCGCGGCCTGCGCGCTTCCCTCGATCTGCTGTTCGCCGAGGGTCTGGAGAACGTCTTCGCGCGCCATCGCCGGCTCGCCGAGGGCGTGCGCCACGCGGTCGGCGCCTGGGGACTCGAGCTCTGCGCCGCCGCACCCCAGTGGTATTCCGACACCGTGAGCGCGGTGGTCGTGCCGCAGGGCTTCGACGGCAACGAAGTCGCCAAGATCGCCTATCGCCGCTACCAGCTTTCGCTCGGCCTCGGGCTCGGCAAGGTGGCGGGCCGCGTGTTCCGCATCGGCCATCTCGGCTGGCTGAACGAGCTGATGCTGCTCCAGGCGCTGGCCGGCGCGGAAATGGCGATGCGCGATCTCGGCATCGCGGTGGCGCCCGGCTCCGGCGTCGGCGCGGCGGAGGAGTTCTATCGCGAAAGCGCGGCGAAACGGGACCGCGCGCACGCGCGGGTCGCGGCGGAATGACCAGAAACAGCGGAAGGCCTGTCCGATGAAAATCTGCATCTACGGCGCCGGCGCGATCGGCGGCTTCCTGGCGCATGGCTTGGCGCAGGTGCCGGGCGTCGAGCTGTCGCTGATCGCTCGCGGCGCGCACCTGCAGGCATTGCGCGAGCGCGGCTTGACGCTGATCCGCGACGGCCGGTCGTCGAGCGCCGCGGTCGCCGCCAGCGACGACGCGCGCGACTTCGGTGCACAGGACTATGTAATCCTCGGCCTCAAGGCCCATCAGGCCTGGGAAGCGGCCGAGGCGCTGGGACCGCTGCTCGGCGCCCGAACCGCGGTCGTCACCTGCCAGAACGGTGTGCCCTGGTGGTATTTCCACAAGCTGGGCGGGGCTTTCGAGGGGTGCCGACTGGCAACCGTCGATCCGCAGGACCGCCAGTGGCGCGCGATCGGGCCCGAGCGGACGATCGGCTGCGTCGTCTATCCGGCGACCGAGATTCTCGAGCCCGGCGTTATCAAGCACACCTACGGCGACAAGTTCGCGCTCGGCGAGCCCGACGGCACGCTCTCCACGCGCGGTCAGGCGCTCGCCGCCGCGCTCGAGGCCGGCGGCTTCAAGGCCCCGCTGTTGGAGGATATCCGCAGCGAGCTCTGGCTGAAGCTGTGGGGCAACCTCTGCTTCAATCCGATCTCGGCGCTGACGCGCGCGACGCTCGACAAGGTGGCGACCGATCCCGGAACCCGCGCGCTGGCGTCCGCGATGATGGACGAGGCGCAAGAGATCGCCACCGCCTTCGGCGCGTCTTTTCGCGTCGACCGCGAGCGGCGCATCGCGGGCGCCGCCAAGGTCGGCGCCCATCGCACCTCGATGCTGCAGGACCTGGAGCGTGGCCGGGCGCTGGAGATCGACGCGCTGGTCGGCGCCGTGCAGGAGATGGGGCGGATCGCCGGCCTCGCCACGCCGACGATCGACTTCGTGCTGGCGCTGGTCTGCCAGCTCGGCCGCAGCAGCGGCCTTTATCCGACCTTCCCGGAGAAGCTCGTGCAACCTGCAGCGGTGGCCGCCGCTTAGATCGAGCGGCGGCGGCTCGCGGGTCATGCCGCGATCCAATCGTCCGCCGCGAGCCAGCGCGCGAGCAGGTCCGTGTCACCGCTCTCGACCGCGGCGGCGACCCGGCGCCCGATTGCCGCGCCGAACTTGTAGCCGTGCCCGGAGCAGGCCGAGACCACCAGCGCCTTGCGCTTCGCGTGGCAGACGAAGCGCTCGTCGGCGGTGAAGGTGTAGGCGCAGGTGACGACCCGGCTGACGCGATACTCCGCGATGCGCGCAACCGGCGGCGCGAAGAGATCGCGCAGCCGCTCGCCTTCGCCGGGCTCGGGCGTGCGGCGCTCGTCCGGGCCGCCGCGGCTTTTCACCAGGCCCGAGCCGAGCTTCAAGCCCGTTCCGTCGAGCGGCGGGATGGCATAGACATCGGCGTCGCCGCCGATGTCGAGCAACGCCGGCGCGCTCTTCCAGGCCTCATTAAGGTCGGCGGGCGGCTCCAGATAGGCGACGTAGGTGCGATAGGTGGTGAGCGTCTCCGCCAGCCCGGGAAAGAGCTTCAGCACCCAGGCCCCGGCGGTCACCGCGACGCGGTCGGCGCTCAGCGTTTCGCCGCTCTCCAGCGTCGCGCGGCCCGCTTCGGCATCGAGCGCGGTCACCCGCGCTCCCGTGCGCAGGGTCGCGCCGTTTCTCGTCAGCCAGGCGGCGAGATCGCGGGCGATGCGCTGGCAGAACAGCGCACCGCCTTCCGGCGAGAGGAAGGCGTAGTCGATCGCGGATTCGTCGAGGAAGGGATAGCGCCGTGCCGCCTCGGCGGCCTCGAAGAGCGCGAAGGGATAGCCGCCGCGCTCCAGCCCGGCCTTGAAG
>JBOHKJ010000452.1:0-2607 GCA_050728975.1 Kiloniellales bacterium
GACCTGCTCGCCATAGAGATCCTGATGCAGGCAGTTGTAGTCGCCCTCTCCATAGCTGAGCAGCAGCGGCGTCGGTCTCGTCTGTCCCACCGCGTGGCAGCGCGCGAGATAGACGGCATGCTCGGCCGGATAGCGCAGATCCGTCCCAAGCGTCGCGTTCCAAAGGTTGGCGATCGCGGCGAGCGGCGGATAGAGCACACTGCGAAGCGAAGCAACGACGTCCGGTAGCGGATAGGCGAAGTACTTGTACTCGCCCCGGCCGAAGCCGTGGCGGGCCATGACGACGCGGCTGCGGAACGGCGCGTCTGCGGCGTAGCTCGCGACCAGCGCCGCGCAGTCCTCGGCCGACAGCAGGCCGCCGATTACCGCGCAGCCCTGGGCATCGAGCTCTTCGCCGATTTGCCGCCAATCCAGCACGGCGAGCCGCCGCTCGGTATCCGGCCGGGTTTCGGACGATGTCCGCGATGCTGCCAGCGCCCTCATACCCCAGCCTCGCGATCGAGCAGAGTGCGCTTGCGCTCCACCCCCCAGCGATAGCCGGACAGCGCACCATCGGTGCGGACCACGCGGTGGCAAGGTACGGCGACGGCGAGCGGATTGGCGGCGCAGGCTTGCGCCACCGCGCGCATCGCCTTGGGCGCGCCAACCGTGTCGGCCAGCTCGGCATAGCTCGCGGTCCTGCCAGCCGGAATCCCGCAGATGGCCTGCCAGACCCGTTGCTGGAACGCGGTGCCGCGCAGGTCGAGCGGCAGATCGAGCCCAATGCGTGGCGTTTCGATGAACGCCACCACGCTGTCCAGCCAGCGCTCGAGCCCGGCGGCATCGCCGATCAAGCTGGCCTTCGGAACGCGATCCCGAAGATCCTGCCGGAGCGCCACGGCATTCTCGCCGAACAGGATCGCACAAAGTCCCTTGCTGCTGACGGCCACCAGAATCGCGCCCAGCGAACAGGTGCCGGCGGCGAAGCGGATCGCCATGGCTTCGGTCACGCGCGCTTCGACACGCGACGTCTCGTTCGGACGGCAGCGCTTGCAGGGGCGGAAACCTGCCTTCTCGGCCTCGGCGGCAGTTTCGAGAAAGCGGAGATTCTCGCGCCGCGGCAAACGCGCCGGGCAGGACGGCCGACAGTAGATGCCCGTCGTCGACACCGCACAGTAGAAGTGGCCGTCGGCGGCGGGGTCGCGCCGCGCCGTCGCGGCCCAGCGGGCCGCCTCGGTTGCAAAGGGAGCCGATGCCGGCGCGCGCTCGATCGTCAGTGCGCTCATGATTTGTATCTCCTTGAGCCTCGACGGGCCAAGATCGGCCCGCCTCCTGAGCGACAACTTAGGGACCCGCTTCCGGGCCGAAACTCCGTTCCTTGCACCGATCTCGGTGTCGACCGGCAAAACGTTCGACCTGTGGCAAGAGTCACAGCTTCGGTCGCGGCAGCGGCCTAAGGTTCCGCCATGACGAACGATCTCTTCCAAGGCTATGTCGATGCGGTCTACCTGGCGACGACCTTGGCGCCGGCGGTGCCCAAGTGGCGCGATCCGCAGCCGCGAAGCGGGTTTCTCCGGGCACCGGTAGCCGCCTGGACCTGGACCAGCTGTGGACGGTTTCTCGAACTCCTGGCCGGAGTCGCGCCCGCTACGCGGCCCGACCTGGCTTCGCGCCCGTCATCCGGGCAGACCCCTCGCCGCGGCTCTAACCGCGCCGCGGATGGACCTGCCGCCCGGAGTCGGAGCGTGACGGCCGCGACCGCCCCCTCGGACAACTCTGGAGCATCACCCCTCTAGAACCGAGCGGTCGGCGCGGCTTCGCGCGGCGCCTTGCAGCGTGCGACCTCGTCCGTTCCTCCAGCGGACGGGGTCCGCGGGCAGCAAGCGCCGCGCGGGCGTTTGGGGACGAGAACGGTCAGGCGCCTAAGCGGTTCCACTCGACCGCCAACCGCCCTAATGGTGGCGAGGCTGGTCGAGCAGGCCGTTGCGGGCGTGGTTCAGCATTTCCTCGGCGGCGCTGCAGATCTGCTCGAGGCTGAAGGGCTTCGGTACAACGCGGTTGATTAGTGCGTCGAGATTATGAGCGCGCTGCCGCTCGGCGGCGTAGCCGGTCATCAGCAGAACCGGCAGCTCGGGACGATCGCGCGCCAGCTTGAGCGCCAACGCGATGCCGTCCATGCCCGGCATCACGATGTCGGTGATCAATAGATCGAAGTCATACTGCGCCAGCGAGTCGAGCGCCTGCACGCCGTCTTCGACCCCAGTCACCTCGTGACCGCGATGGGAAAGCGCGCGCATCACGAAAGAGCGCACGGCAACGTCGTCTTCGGCAATCAAAATGCGAGCCATGCAAACGTCTCGATCTTGTCCCGGGGGGCCGCGGCCGGCGGAAGTATCGCAAACCCGAAGACCAGCCCCGGAAAAGGGCCGCCTACGGCAGCCGCAGCATCCAAGAAAGGAGTCTGCGCGGTGACGCGTTAACGGCCAGTTAATGCCGATTAACGCTAGCAGGTTGCTGAAAAAGTCCTCGCGATAGTTTTTTGGTCGTGATTCTCTGGTTCAGGGGATTTGCGGACCAGGAGGCCTTGATGCGGGGCGAGGATCGCGAGAGCGGGGCTCTGTTTTCCTA
>JBOHKJ010000453.1:0-5398 GCA_050728975.1 Kiloniellales bacterium
GTTCGAGCTGGTCCGCGCGCTTGGGCTCTACAACAGCCTGGGCGGTCTGGTCCTGTCCTACCTGATCCTGACGCTGCCGTTTACCACCTGGGTGCTGACCTCCTTCATGCGCGAGCTGCCGGGCGAGCTGGAGGAGGCCGCGATCGTCGACGGCGCACCGCATTGGCGTGTTCTGACCGGCATTTTCCTCCCGATCATGATGCCTGCGCTCGTCTCCACCGGCCTGCTCGCCTTCATCCTCGCCTGGAACGAGTTTCTCTTCGCGCTGACCTTCACGCTCTCGCCCGAGCAGCGCACCGTGCCGGTCGCCATCGCGTTGATCAGCGGTGCGAGCGCCTACGAGCTGCCGTGGGGACGGATCATGGCAGCCTCCGTGATCGTGACCCTGCCGCTGATCGCGCTCGTGCTCCTGCTCCAGCGGCGCATCGTCTCTGGCCTCGCTGCCGGCGCGATTAAGGGATGAGGCCATCGGGCCGACCGAGGACGCGCAACTTTCGCGCGCTCAAACGGCGAACTTCCGCATCGCCTGCGCCATGTCGGACGCCTCGGCGAGGAGCCATTCCCGGAAGGCCCGTATCTTGTCCTCCCGCTTTCGCGGCCTGGGGCAGACGAAGTAGTAGTTGAAGCCCGAGGAAACCGCCGGTCCGAAGGGGCAGACGAGAGTGCCCGCGGCGAGATCGCTGCAGACCAAGGCGGTTCGGCCGAGCGCGACCCCCTGTCCATCGATCGCAGCCTGGATCGTCGCGATCGAGAGGCCGAAGCGGCGCCCTCCGGACGCCTCCACGGATGCAACCCCTGCGGCCCGCAGCCACGCAGGCCCAGCCAGAGAAGCACGCGTTGGGCTCGCGACGTGTCAAAGTTGTGCCTGCGGGTGTGCAGCCGCGCGACGACGCGATATGACGGGGTCGGTCGGGAGATCGCTCGGAGCCCCGGATTCGGGGGCTCGCGAGTCAAAGCCTTGCCCCGACTTGGCCCGCCGCGAGCCCTCGGGCGTCGTCGAGACTGGCGGCGGCGGGCTTGCGGTTGACAGAACGATACTCTCGGCGCCGCGAACGTCTCATTTATGAATCCACCACCCAATCCGAGGCGAGACAACGAAGTGTTCATGCGGCAAAACGAAACTCTGACCTTGCGCCGGCACGCCGTGCGCGCCGAGTTGCCACTGTCCGCTGATCGGCCCTCGCTGCATCCGGACTCTGGAGCGCCCGCCAGCGATGGGTGACTTCATCGACGATCTGCTAGGGCGGATGAGCCTGGCCGACAAGGTCGGCCAGCTCAACCAGCCCAAGACCGGCGGCGACGAAAGCACCGGCGCCGGCGCCGCAGTCGCCGATATCGAGAGCCGAATTCGCCGGGGCGAGGTCGGAAGCCTGACCGCCGGTTTGGAACTGGTCCGCCTCTTCGAACTGCAGAGGATCGCCGTCGAAGAGTCGCCGCAACGCATCCCGCTGCTGTTCACGATCGACGTGGTCCACGGCCACCGCACGATCTTTCCGCTTCCCCTGGGGCTCGCCTGCGCCTGGGACCCGGCGCTCGTCCGCCGCACCGCCCGCGTAGCCGCCACGGAAGCGGCCGCCGCCGGCGTCACGGTCTCCTGGGCGCCGATGCTGGACGTCGCGCGCGACGCCCGCTGGGGACGCTGCGCCGAAAGTCCCGGCGAAGACCCGCTGCTCGGCGCCGCGTTCGCGGCGGCAATGGTCGAGGGCTACCAGGAGAGCGATATGTCCCGGCCGGACACCGTCATGGCGACCGCCAAGCACTTCGCCGGCTACGGCCTGGCGGAGGCGGGGCGCGACTACAACGGCGTCGACGTCAGCCCTTACCGCATGCACAACGTCGTACTGCCGCCGTTCAAAGCAGCCGTCGATGCCGGCGTCGGCGCCATCATGGTCGGCTTTCACGACCTTTCCGGCATCCCCTGCACCGGACACTGCGAGCTGCTACGTGACCTGCTGCGGGACCGCTGGGGCTTCGACGGCCTGCTCGTCTCCGACTACACGGCGATCATGGAGCTGGTGCACCACGGCATAGCGGCCGACCACAAGGAGGCGGCGTTCTGCGCGTTCGCAGCCAGCGTGGACATCGACCTGGTGAGCGAAACCTACATTCGCCATCTGCCCGAGCTGGTCGCCGAAGGTCGCATCGCCGAGGCCGAAATCGACGCTGCCTGCCGCCGCGTGCTCCAGGCCAAGCACCGGCTTGGGCTGTTCCAACAACCCTACCGCGGCCTGGACGAAGGGCGCCGGCAAGCGGTCACCCTCACGCCCGACAGCCGCCGGCTGGCGCGCGAGGCGGCGACGAAGGCTTGCGTGCTGCTGAAGAACGCCGGCGTCCTGCCGCTGGCGCGCGACGGCCGCACGATCGCACTGGTCGGGCCCCTCGCCGACAGCCGCGCCAATATGCAGGGCACCTGGGCGATCGCCGCGCAGCCGGACGACAGCGTCACGGTGCTGGAGGGCATGCGTTCCGTTGCGGGCGATCGGAGCCGCATCCTCTACGCCAAAGGCGCAAACATCGTCGACGACCCGAGCCTCGCCGCGCGCCTCAACGTCTTTGGCGCGACCTTCGCCATCGACGCGCGCGCGCCAGACGAGATGATCGCCGAGGCCGTCGGCCTCGCCCACCAGGCCGATGTGGTGGTTGCCTGCGTCGGCGAGGCGAAGGAGCAGTCCGGCGAGTCTTCGACGCGCACCGGGCTCGGCCTGCCCGGCAGCCAGAGGCGGCTGCTGCAGGCCCTGCACCAGACCGGCAAGCCGCTCGTGCTGGTGACCATGAGCGGCCGGCCACTGGCCCTCGAATGGGAGGATCGGCACGCCGACGCGATCCTGCATGCCTGGTTCGGCGGCAGCGAAGCCGGCAACGCCATCGCCGATCTGCTGTTCGGCGACGTCAATCCGTCCGGCAAGCTGGCCATGAGCTTTCCGCGCGCGGCCGGGCAATGCCCGATCTACTATGGCGAGGCGCCGACTGGCCGGCCGATCGAGAGGATCGGCGTCGACGTCGCCGGTGACGCGGAGGTCGACCGGCACGGTCGGCGCGTGTTCCGCAAGTTCACCACTGCGTGCCGCCTGGAAGGTCCGCATACGCCGCTCTATCCGTTCGGCCACGGCCTCGGCTACAGCGCGTTCGAGTATGGGGAAGTCCAGCTCGACAAGACGGCGCTACGCGGTGAAGGCGACGCGCTCGATGTCACGTTGACGGTGCGCAACACCGGCTCCGCCGCCGGCGAGGAGATCGTCCAGCTCTACATCGGCGATCCGGTGGCCAGCCGGTCGCGCCCGGTGCGCGAGTTGAAGGGTTTTCAGAAGATCGTGCTGCGACCGGGCGAGGAGCGACAGGTGAGCTTCCAGGTCACCATCGCCGACCTGCGGTTTTTCCGCGCCGAGCGTCTCAGCGCGCCCGAGCAGGTCTGGGAACCGGGGACGTTTCTTGTGCAGGTCGGCTCGAGCTCGCAGACGCTATCGGCGGTCAGTGTCGAATGGCGGGCGGACGAATGACCGACCTGCCCGGCCGGTGACCCGTGTCCCGCCTGTCCGACGAGACCTTGCTCGACCTGGTGCAGCGGCAGACGCTGGCCTATTTCTGGGACTTCGGCCATCCGGCGAGCGGCATGGCGCGCGAGCGCAGCAATCCGGTCGCCAGCTACGACTCTCGCGACACGGTCTGCAGCGGCGGCACCGGATTCGGCATCATGGCGATGCTGGCCGGCGCGGCGCGCGGCTTCCTGCCGCGCGCGGAGGTGCTGGACCGTATTTCTCAGATCGTCGCATTCCTTCGCCGCGCCGAAACCCACCATGGCGTCTTCCCGCATTTCCTGCATGGCGCGACCGGGGCGACGATTCCCTTCTCCGGGAAAGACGACGGCGGCGACCTGGTCGAAACGTCCTACCTGATGACGGGACTGCTATGCGCGCGGCAGTACTTCGCCGGCGACGCGCAGACCGAAGCCGGCTTGCGCGACGCCATCGACCGTCTCTGGCACGCCGTCGAATGGGACTGGCATACACGCGGCGGCCGCGACGCTCTCTACTGGCATTGGAGTCCGCGGCACGGCTGGGCGACGGACCACGCCATTACCGGCTGGAACGAGTGCCTCATCACCTACGTGCTGGCCGCTGCCTCGCCCGGCCATTCGGTGGCGCCCGCCGCCTACCACCGCGGGTGGGCCGACAGTCCCGTGTTCCGCAATGGCAAGACCTATCACGGCATCGAGTTGCCGCTCGGCCCGCCGTATGGCGGCCCGCTGTTCTTCTCGCACTTCTCGTTTCTCGGTTTGGACCCGCGCGGGCTGTGCGACCGCTACGCCGACTATTGGACGCAAAACCGTGCCCACACGCTGATCAACCGCGCTCATTGCATCGCCAACCCCCGCGGCTTTGCCGGCTATGGCCCGCACTGCTGGGGCCTCACCGCCTGTGACGGCGACGCCGGCTACCGCGCCTTCAACCCGGAGAACGATCGCGGTGTGATCGCCCCCACGGCAGCGCTCTCGGCGATGCCCTATACGCCTCGGGAATCGATGGACGCCCTGCGGCATTTCTACGAAGACCTCGGCGGCGAGATCTGGGGTGAGCATGGCTTCGTCGATGCGTTCAACCGCTCGCGACAGTGGATTGCCGACAGCAATCTCGCGATCGACCAGGGGCCGATCGTGGTGATGATCGAAAACTATCGCTCAGGCCTGCTCTGGAACCTCTTCATGAGTTGCCGAGAGGTCCGCTCCGGATTGCGCCGGCTCGGCTTCGACAGCCCCCGCCTGACCACCTCGGATGCCTAGCCCCCGGATGCCTAGCCCCAGGACGCCTAGAGTGTGTCGCGGGCCACACTCGACGAGAAACTTCGCACCTGCGCAAGCATAAGATTGACACAATTTTAGCATTTTATTAACCCTTTAACCATAACGATCACGAATCGGCCGGCTCAGACCGGCTGACAATGGGTCGAGCGCCGGGTTGGCGTCGATCAGGCGGCAGTGGGTGTGGTTTTAGGTAGTGAGGCGTAGGGGCCAGTGCGGCATGGTGACGGTGCCCTGAGATGGCGGCGTGCGCGCCGCGTCTCCTGTGAGGGTGCTGAGTTTGACGCTCAACCGCAGCTTGTGACGGAGCTGCATCGCATTGAGCGGCATTTCCGGAAAGTAGCGGCCACGGAGCGCGTGGACGGGACTGCACCGGCCCAGGACCGTGAGCTGGCGCCGCAGGCAGATGCCCCCGTTGTCGAGGTCGATCCCGGACAATCGAGCTCTGCCCCAAACGCCACCCCAAACGCTGCCAACGCAACCCTCGGGGGCGAGTTTCGGCCTCCGCCCGCCGTGTACGAAGGAAAGAGCGCGGCCCGCGAGAGCACCGCCCTGCTACGCTATCTCTGGCGATCGCCTCACCGCCTCCGGATCGGATTGCTG
>JBOHKJ010000454.1:0-19191 GCA_050728975.1 Kiloniellales bacterium
AGCGTGTTGATCTCGCCGTTGTGGGCCAGGATGCGGAACGGCTGCGCCAGCCACCAGGTTGGGAAGGTGTTGGTCGAATAGCGTTGGTGGAAGATGGCGAAGTTGGAGACGAAGCGGCTGTCCAGCAGGTCGGGATAGAAGGCGGTCACCTGCTCGGCGAGGAACATACCCTTGTAAATGATCGAGCGGCAGGAGAGCGAGCAGATATAGAAGTCCTTGATCGACTCCTGCTCTGCCGCCTTCTCGATCCGCCGCCTGATCACGTAGAGATCGATCTCGAACTGCTGCGGCGTCACGTTGCGGCTGTTGGCGATCATGATTTGCTCGATCTCGGGGCGCGCCATGTTCGCCTTCTCGCCGACCACGTCGGTATTCACCGGCACTTGGCGCCAGCCGTAGATCGTGTAGCCGAAATTGAGGATCTCGCGCTCCACCAGCACCCGGCAGCGCTCCTGCGCCGGCATGTCGGTGCGCGGCAGGAACACCATGCCGACGGCGATCTTGCCCGGACCCGGCCGGTGGCCGGTGCGCGCGATGTGCTCGTGGAAGAAGTCCTGCGGGATTTGCAGATGGATGCCGGCGCCGTCGCCGGTCTTGCCGTCGGCGTCGACCGCGCCACGATGCCACACCGCCTTCAAGGCGGCGATGCCGGCTTCCACCACCTGGCGGCGCGGCTGACCGTCGATCGCGGCAACCAGGCCCACGCCGCAGGCGTCGTGCTCCTCGGCGGGATCGTAGAGACCCTCGCGGGCGAGGCGCTCGCGCTCGGCGGTACGGGTCGTCTCCTCCTCGAGACTCGAGGCGGGGAATCGGGTGGATTGCTGGTCGTCTCTCATTTCTGCGGTCCCTGTTGTCCGGCTCCCATTGGATCGCTGGCCAGCGTCAGATGGGCATTTCCAGGCCCTGCTCCTTAAGTTTCGGGGCTGCTTTGCGCAGGGCCTCTCTCGCGACCTGCTGGCCCCAGGCCTGGCCGAGCTGTCCCGCTTGCGCCATGACCTGCGGTTGTTTCTTCAGGATGCTTTTGCCTGCCGGCGATTCGTAGAACGCGACCATCGCATCCAGTTCGTCGTTCGAATAGCTCCTCGCGAAGAGCTGAGCCATGGAATCGAGCCACACCGGCATCTGCTCGTGGAACTCCGGCATAAGCATGTTCTCGACGATTTCGGTCACGAGTGGCCCCTTGTCGGGGTTTGCCATCGTGATCAATTGCGTCATCTGTCCGTTGATTTGATCCATCATTTGAGTTGCGATAGCCGCGGTACCGCTCAATTCCAAGGCACGCTTGGCTTGCGCCAGGCGATGCGCCTCGTCGGCGGTTGCGAGGTTCGGTAGCGTCAGGGCGCCCGCAATCAGCAGCGTCATGGAAATGCGACGAACTGAATACATCTGTCTCTCCTCTACTCGTCGGAACTATGGATCGACTGTTATCCTATGTGCCACCAGCGGCGCGGATCAGATCTCCAGGGTGCGGAAATAGTACTGCTCGAGTAGCGGCGCCGCCTTGCGGAAGGCTGCATCCGCCACCCTTTGGCCCCAGCGCTCGCCGATCTCTTCGGCCTCGTCGCCCAGCGCTTCCAGCTTGTCGGCCAGCCGCCGCGCCGCCGGCATGGACGCGAAGGCCTCGATCGCTTCCAGCTCGTCGCGAGCGAAGTCGAGCGGCGGCTCGGCCGTGTCGTCGTCCAGAAGCGCAGTTTCGACGGCTTGGCGGCGCAGCTTGGTTGCGATGTTGCGGCCGGTCGGCGTGGTCAGGAAGTCGACCGCGACCGAGATCTCCTCGTCGGTCAGGTTGCTGGCAAGATGCCAGGCCAGCTCGCGCGACAGATCCGGCGCCTGCAGCACCATCTCCGGCACCAGATAGCCGTCGACGATCTCTTCGATCGCCGCCGTCTGCCCCGGATGCTCGCGCCGCAGCTCGACCTTGAACTGGGTGGCGAAAGTCGGCGCCACCTCGGCGATGATCTTCTCGACGCCGATCGCGTCGAGCAATCGCGCGGCGGCGGCCAAGCGATCGGGATCGTAGCCGCCGTTGCCCGCACAGCCGGCGAGCGCCAGCAGGAGCAGCGCTTCGCTCGTGGCGATGGCCGATCTCTTGATCGACGTCAGCACCTCCTCGTTCTCCTCTATTCGGCCGCCATGGCGACGGCGCCGGCCTTGGCTTGCGTGTAGGCATGCATGGCCTCTGCGGCGTCGCGGCCGTCGCGGATCGCCCAGACCACCAGCGAGGCGCCGCGCACGATGTCGCCGGCAGCGAAAACGCCCGGCAGCGACGTCATCTTGCTGCGATGATCGATCTTCAGCGTGCCCCAGCGCGTGGTTTCGAGATCCGGCGCGGCGAAGGCGGACGGCAGGTCCTCCGGATCGAAGCCGAGCGCCTTGATCGCCAGGTCGGCCTCGACGGTGAAGGAGGAGCCTTCGAGCGGCTGCGGCGTCTGGCGCCCGCTCGCGTCGGGAAGGCCGAGGTGAATGCGTTGCGCGCGCACCGCGCTGACGCCGGTTTCGCCGAGAAAGGCCTCGGGCTGCGCCAGCCACACGAACTCGACACTTTCCTCCTCGGCGTGCGCCACTTCGCGGAGCGAGCCCGGCATGTTCTCGCGGTCGCGCCGGTAGAGGCAGCTCACGCTCTTGGCACCCTGGCGCACCGCTGTGCGCACGCAGTCCATCGCGGTGTCGCCGCCGCCGATCACCACCACGCGCTTGCCCTCGGCGTTCAAGCCGCCCTCGTCGAAAGCCGACACCTCGTCGCCGAATCCCTTGCGATTGGAGGCGACCAGGAATTCCATCGCCGGCACGATGTTCCCGAGGCCCGAGCCCGGCGCCATCAGGTCGCGCGCCTTGTAGACGCCGGTGGCGATCAGGATCGCCTCGTGCTGCGCGCGCAGCTCTTCCAGGCTGGCGTCGCGCCCGAGCTCGAAATCGAGACGGAAGTCGACCCCGCCGTCGGCGAGCTGCCGGGCGCGGCGCGAGACCACCTGCTTGTCGAGCTTGAAGTTGGGAATGCCGTAGACCAGCAGGCCGCCGATCCGGTCATAGCGATCGTAGACCGTCACTCGGTAGCCCTTGCGGCGCAGCACGTCGGCAGCGGCGAGGCCCGCCGGCCCGGCACCGACGATGCCCATCGACTGGCCGCGCTCGAGACGCGGCTTGGGCGGCTTGACCCAGCCCTGCTCCCAGGCGGTTTCGGTGATGTAGCGCTCGATCGCGCCGATCGTCACCGTCCCGTGGCCGGCCTTCTCGATCACGCAGTTGCCTTCGCACAGCCGGTCCTGGGGGCAGATCCGTCCGCAGATCTCCGGGAAGGTATTGGTGGCCTGGGCTACCTGATAGGCCTCCTCCAAGCGTCCCTGGGCGGTCAGTAGCAGCCAGTCGGGGATGTTGTTGTGAAGCGGGCAGTGGACCTGACAGAAGGGCACGCCGCATTGCGAACAGCGCGCAGACTGCTCGGCGGCCTTGGCGGCGGCGTATTCGCGATAGATCTCGTCGAAGTCGCGGCTCCGGGTTTCGGGCGCCCGCTTCTCGGGCAGCTCGATCCCATTCTCCACGAACTTCAGCATCTCGCTTGCCATGGGCCGGGCATTCTCCCGTGTCTGTCCGGCTGCCGGGAGGTTCCGGCGACCGCTAATAGACGCTGCAGGCTTGCGGCCGGCGGCGGGTGGGTAAGGTCCGGTCCCTCGAGGGGATGGCGGCTTCGGCTCCCTTGCTCCGGCCGGGCCGAAGTCGACCGTTTCTTTCTTTATAGGGCAGGGAGCCGGCCACTGCACGGAGAATCTGGCAGTTAGGTCAGTGTATTTGTCGTAATACTTGGCAGGGTGGGGAATCTCTTCTTAATGCTCTGGGGTACCCTGATAAAACTGTGACAAAATTAGTACCGAAGTGAGACCATCAGGCTTGAGTTGGGCCCTTGGGCACGGCACGGGGGCCTGCTATAAGCCGCGGGCGCGGGGCCGGCTGACCGGTTCCAGATCTGGGAGTCGGGGGCGGTTCGTGCTGCACGTCTTCATCCTGGCCGTGGTCCAGGGCATTACCGAGTTCCTGCCGATCAGCTCGTCGGCTCACATCGACATCACCTTCGCGCTGTTCGACGCCGCGGGCTGGCAGGTGCCGGCGCAGACCCAGGGCGAGCGGCTCTCGATGAACGTCGCGGTCCATGTCGGCACGCTGGTGGCGGTCTGCGTCTACTACTGGCGCGACCTGCTCCAGATGCTGCTCGGCGCCTTCAAGCTGCTGACCGGCGAGGTGACGCCCGGCGGCCGCCTGTTCGGCTACCTGTTCGTCGGCAGCCTGCCGCTGGCGGTGATCGGCTACTTTTTTCACGACGTCTTCGAGCGGCTGCACACCGTCGAGGTGATCGCCTGGACCTCGATCGGCTTCGGGGTCCTGCTCTATTTCTTCGACCGCATCGGCCTGACCGTAAGGCGGCTCGAGCATCTCAAAGTCAGCGATGCAGCGATCATCGGCCTGGCCCAGGTGCTGGCCTTCATTCCCGGCACCAGCCGCGCCGGCATCACCATGACGGCGGCGCGCTTCCTCGGCTTCGAGCGTGCCGAGGCTGCGCATTTCTCGCTGTTGTTGTCGATTCCGGGAATCCTCGGGGCCGGTCTGCTCGAGGGGCTCGACCTCTGGCAGAGCGGCAACGTCGCGGTCGGCTTCGATGCGATACTCGGCGCGGCGATCGCCTGCGTGGTCGCGCTGCTGGCGATCGCGCTGATGATGCGCTGGCTGCGCCATGCCAGCTTCACGCCCTTCGTCGTCTATCGCATTCTGCTCGGATTCGCGCTGCTCTACTGGATGGCGTAACCGGACGCGGGACTGCGATGCGCAAGGCGAAGAGCGGCGCTCAAGGGCGCCTCGAGACGCTCATCCTCGACAGCAAGCTGCTCGGCGACAACCTGCTGGGCGACCCGGCGCGCCGGCAGGTCGCGGTCTACCTGCCGCCCGGCCACGACGGCCGCGGGCTGCCGCTGCTGGTCGATCTCGCCGGCTTCACCGGCAGCGGTCTCGCCCACCTCGCCTGGAAGAATTTCGGCGAGAACCTGCCCGAGCGTCTCGATCGCCTGATCGCCGGCGGCACGCTGCCGCCGGTGGCGGTGGCGCTGCCCGACTGCTTCACGCGGCTGGGCGGCAATCAGTACATCGATTCGCTGGCGATGGGGCCGTGGGAGCGCTTCCTGATCGAGGAGATGGTGCCGCTGGTCGAGCGCCAGTTCGGTTGCGGCGGGGCGGCGCGGCGCGGCGTCTTCGGCAAGTCCTCCGGCGGCTACGGCGCCATGGTCCAGGCGCTGCGCCGGCCCGACTTCTGGGCGGCGGCGGCCTGCCATTCCGGCGACATGGGTTTCGACCTCTGCTACCTGCCGGAGTTTCCCAAGGTGCTGCGTGCGCTGGACCGCCACCAGGGCTCGATCGAGGCATTCGTCACCGCCTTCGAGGCCGCCTTGAAGCCCGACGGCAAGGACGTCGAGATCCTGATGGCGCTCGCCATGTGCGCCACCTACGATCCCGATCCCAAGGCCTTTCTGGGCATCCGCCTGCCGGTCGATTTGAAGACCTGCGAAGCGATTCCCGAGCGCTGGGACCGGTGGCGGGCCTGGGACCCGCTGACCCTGGTCGAGACGCTGGGCCCCGGCCTGAAGAAGCTGAAGGCGCTCTTCATCGATTGCGGCGACCGCGACCAATACAACCTTCTCTATGGCGCGCGGCGCCTGACGCGTGCGCTCACCCGCTTGGGCGTTGCGCACCGCTACGAGGAATTTCCCGACGACCACACGGCGATCGACTACCGCCTGGACGTCTCGCTGCCATTCGTCGCCCGGGCACTCTCTGCCTAACGACCGGGAGCATTGCCGAAACGGCCGCCGCGGCGATAGCGATCGAGGTAGGTCGGCAGAATCATCTCGATCGCGCTCGGTGCCAGTCCGAGCTCCGCGAATCCCTCCGCGCCGGGGCTGCAGACGCTGTCGCGCTTCAACAGCTTTACCTGATCGCGGGTCAGCGGCGGCACCGGCAGCCATTCGAGGCAGGCGGCCTGCAGCGCGGCGAGCGTCCAGGGCAGCGGCAGAAGCAGGCGCTTGCGGCCGATCTCGCGCAGCATCAACTCCATCAGCGCCTTGAAGGTATAGGTGCGCGGCCCGCCGAGCTCGTAGGTCCGGCCCTGGCAGGAAGGATCCTCGAGCGCCGTTCCTATTGCCGCCGCGATGTCGCCGACATAGACCGGCTGGAAGCGCGTCAAGCCGCCGCCGATCAGCGGCAGGACCGGCGACAGCTGCGCCATCGAGGCGAAGCGGTTGAAGAAGCCATCCTCGGGGCCGATCACGATGCTGGGGCGCACGATCGTCGCCTTGGGAAAGGCGACTCTCACCGCGGCCTCGCCGGCGGCCTTGCTGCGCGCGTAAGCCGCCTCGGCCTGCGGATCGGCAGCGAGCGCGGAGACCTGCACCAGCCGCTCGACCCCGGCCTCGGCCGCGGCCTCCGCGATCGTTCGCGGCCCTTCGCCATGGACCGCGGCAAAGCTCTGCGCGCCGCGCTCGTAGAGGATGCCGACCAGGTTCACCGCCGCGTCGGCGCCGGCTATCGCGCGCACGATCGAGTCCCGGTCCTGCAACCTGGCCCGCAGCGGCGTTATCTGGCCAACGTCGCCAAGCGGGCGCAGGAACTCGGCTGCCGCGGGATTGCGCTGGGCGATCTTGATCCGCCAACCGGCGCGCGCCAGGCGCTGCACCAGATGACGGCCGATGAAGCCGCCGCCGCCGAACAGGGTTGCCGTCCGCTCCGCCATCCCCCCGTGTCCCCGTCCCTTGTCCTCTTGGCGCACCCGGACCCACTATAGGGGAGCGCGCGGGCGGATAAAGCGGGCGCCGCTCGTCTTGCTCCAAGAGGGTCGAGAACAGGCCCTTTTCCTTGACAGGCGGCCGCCCTCGGCCAATATGCCGCCGATCCCCTAGAACGCGAATCGAGCGCTTTTTGCAGATCCATCTCCATCAGGGCGATCTACCCGACGGCCTCGACCTCGGGCAGCTGGTCGCGGTCGACACCGAGACCATGGGCCTCAATCCGCTCCGCGACCGCCTGTGCCTGGTCCAGCTGTCGGCCGGCGACGGAGTCTGCCACCTGGTCCAGATCCCCCCCGACGGGTCCGAAGCGCTGCGTCTCAAGGCGCTGCTCGGCAATCCCGAGGTCCTGAAGCTCTACCACTTCGCCCGCTTCGACCTGGCGGCGCTCAACCGGCACCTGGGCGTGGTGGCCGCACCGGCCTACTGCACCAAGATCGCCTCGCGTCTGACCCGCACCTTCACCGATCGCCACGGTCTCAAGGACCTGTGCCGCGATGTCCTCGGGATCGAGCTCTCGAAGCAGCAGCAGTCTTCGGACTGGGGCGCAAAGGAGCTGAGCGAGGAACAACTGCGCTATGCAGCAAGCGACGTTCTCCACCTCCATGCGCTCAAGGAGCGCTTCGACGCGCTTTTGGCCCGCGAGGGACGCAGCAACCTGGCCGAGGCCTGCTTCGCTTTTCTGCCGGTTCGCGCCGCCCTCGATCTGGCCGGCTGGCCCGAGGTCGATATCTTTGCCCATTAGTCATTCATTAACCACGAGACGGCTGCGGTCATTGCCGCATCTGCTATACTCCCGACCCGACGGCTGCCCCCTCGGGGCGGCCGCTACCCGGCGTTCGTGCGGGCGCCAGTTTTGCAAAGTCGAGGCATGAGCGCGCTTTCACCCGATCCCAAGTCGACGCTAGCCGACGGCAAACGCGATCTCGAAGCGGCCCAGCGAGTCCTCAAGATCGAGGCCGACGCGCTCGCCGCGCTGTCGCGCAGCCTCGACAGCCGTCTCGGCCGCGTCCTCGACGTGTTGGAAGAGGTGGCCGGCCGCGTGGTGGTGACCGGCATGGGCAAGAGCGGCCACGTCGCGCGCAAGATCGCCGCTACGCTCGCCTCGACCGGCACGCCGGCGATCTACGTTCATCCGGGCGAAGCGAGCCACGGCGACCTCGGCATGATCACCCGAAGCGACGGCGTTCTGGCGCTCTCCAATTCCGGCAACACCGCCGAGCTGTCCGACATCATCGCTCACTGCAAGCGTTACGGAATTCCCTTGCTGGCGCTGACCAGTCGCGCCGACTCGACGCTTGCCGAGGCCGCAGATCCTGTGCTGCTGCTGCCCCAGGCGCCCGAGGCCTGCCCTATGGGGCTGGCACCGACGACATCCACCACCATGATGCTGGCGCTCGGCGATGCGATCGCTATTGCGTTGCTGGAGCGGCGTGGCTTTTCGATGGAAGACTTTCAGCACCTCCATCCGGGCGGGGCGCTCGGTCGGCGCCTGCTGCGCGTCGCCGAGGTGATGCACGGCACGGACGAGCTGCCGCTCTGCCGGACCGAGACACCGATGGCGGAAGCGATCCTCGTCATGACTCGCGGGCGGTTCGGCTGTGTCGGCGTGATCGACGAAGGCGGGCGCCTGATCGGGATCGTCACCGACGGCGACCTGCGTCGCCACATGAGCGCCGAGCTGCTCGACCGCGCTGCCGGCGACGTCATGACCCGGACGCCGCAGACGATCCGCGCCCAGGCGCTGGCCGCCGAGGCGCTGGCGCTGATGAACGCGGCACCGGCGCCGAAAACCTGTCTCTTCGTGGTCGCCGAGGAGCAGCGCGGCCCGCAGCGCCCGATCGGCATCGTCCATATCCACGACTGTCTCCGGGCGGGACTCGCATGACGCTGGCCGCGTCCTCGTCGAGCGGCCGGCGGGCAGAGGAGGCGACCCGCGCTGCCGAGGCAGCCTCTGCGCCGCCGCGCCTTGCGCTGCCGCGCTATTCCGGCCGCAGCAGCTATTCGTTCTTCGTCGGCTTCCTCAAGGTGACGCTGCCGGCGGTGGCCGTCGCGCTCATCCTGCTGATCATCGCCTGGCCGCAACTCCGGTTCGACGATCGTGCGGTGCACGTCTCGCTGTCCGACCTCGGCCCCGAGCAGGCCGAGAACCTCTCGATGCTCAATCCGCGCTTCGAGGGCATGGACGAGCGCAATCGGCCCTTCAACGTCACCGCCTCCGAGGCCAGCCAGCAGACCGGCGACAGCAGCGAGGTGACGCTCGACGCGCCCCGCGCCGACCTGACCCTCGACGACGGCTCGGCCCTGGCGCTCAGCGCCGAACGCGGCGTCTACGACCGCAAGGCCAAGACCCTGAACCTGGACGGCGAGGTTACCCTGCTTCACGATAAAGGCATGGAGATCCTGACCGAGGAAGCCGAGGTCGACCTCGAAGCCGGGCGCGCCCGGGGCGATGCGCCGGTGGCCGGCCAGGGCACCACCGGCGACCTGACCGCCGAGGGTTTCGTGGTGCTGGAGCGCGGCAAGCGCATTCTCTTCACCGGCCAGAGCCGTCTTCGCATTCGGTCCGAAGAGAAGGACTCGCAATGATGCGGCTCGTGCTCCTCTTGTCCTTCGCTCTCCTGCTACCGCAGCTCGCAGTGTCGACGCCGAGCAGCGCCCAGGCGCCGAGCTTCGACAAGCTGCAGGAGCAGGACGAGCCGCTCGAGATCAATGCCACCGAAGGCATCGAATGGCGGCGCGAGGAGCAGCTCTATGTCGCGCGCGGCGACGCCGTGGTGTCGAGCGGCGATCTTGCCGTTCACGCCGAGGTGCTCTCCGCGCACTACGTGGAGCTCTCCGACGGCTCGAGCGAGATCGACCGAGTCGATGCAGAGGGCGACGTGCGCATCGTCACGCCGAACGCTGTCGTCTATGGCGATGCCGGCGCCTTCGACGTGGTGAACGGCGTACTGGTTCTGGTGGGCGAGAACCTGCGGCTGGAAAGCGGCAACGATCTGGTGACCGCGCGCGACAGCCTCGAGTATTGGGAAGGCAAGCGTCTTGCGGTGGCGCGCGGCGATGCGCAAGCGGTGCGCGACGACCGGCGCGTCAAGGCCGACATTCTCTCCGCGCACTTCGAGCCGGACGCGAAGGGCAGCCTGCGGATTCGCCGCATCGATGCGATCGGCAACGTGCGCATCGTCACGCCAACCGAGTTCGCCCAGGGCGATCGTGGCGTCTACTACGTCGACGAGCGCGTCGCCACGCTCAAGGGCGACGTCAAGATCACCCGCGGCGAGAACCAGCTGAACGGCGAGTATGCCGAGGTCAATCTGGAATCGGGCATCAGCCGCCTGCTGGCCTCGGCGCCCGGAGAGGCAGCGCCGAGTGGCGGTAGCTCGACCCGGGTCCAGGGTCTGATCCTGCCGCGCAAGAAGCCGGCCGCCGGGAGCGGCCAGTGAACGATACCTGGCCGCAGCAACCGTTGGTGCACGACGGTCCGCGTCTGATCGCGGACAATCCGGGGCTGGCCGTCGTCAACATCGGCAAGTCGTTCAAGAAACGCCCGGTGTTGCGCGGCGTGACGCTCTCGGTCCAGCGCGGCGAGGTGGTGGGGCTGCTCGGCCCCAATGGCGCCGGCAAGACGACCTGTTTCTATATCACCACCGGTCTGATCTCGCCCGACTACGGCTGGGTGACCCTCGACGGCCACGACATCACCGACATGCCGATGTATCGCCGCGCGCGCCTCGGCGTCGGATACCTGCCGCAGGAGGCTTCGATCTTCCGCGGGCTGACGGTCGAGCAGAACGTGCGCGGTGTGCTTGAAGTGGCGGAGCCCGAGCGCGAGCGGCGCGAGGCGATGCTGGAAGACCTGCTGGCCGAGTTCTCGATCACCCATCTGCGTCGTACCCCGGCGCTGGCGCTCTCGGGCGGCGAGCGACGCCGAGTCGAAATCGCCCGGGCGCTGGCCAGTCACCCCAATTTCATCCTGCTGGACGAGCCTCTGGCAGGTATCGACCCGATTGCCGTTAACGATATTCGCGACCTTGTCGCGCATCTGAAGGATCGCGGTATCGGGGTCCTGATTACAGACCACAACGTCCGGGAAACGCTGGAAATCGTCGACCGCGCCTACATCATTCACGAGGGCGTCGTGCTGATGGAAGGGGCCCCCACCGAGATCGTTGCACATGAGGACGTGCGCCGCGTTTACCTGGGCGAAAGGTTTAGTTTGTAACGATTTTCCCTCAAATGGTGGTGACCCAGAGATTAGAGCTTCGCCAGAGCCAGTCTCTGGTGATGACCCCACAGCTGCAGCAAGCGATCAAGCTTCTGCAGTTGTCCAACGTCGAGCTCACGGCTTACGTCGAGGCCGAGCTCGCAGGGAATCCCTTGCTCGAACACGCCGAGGCCGGCGACGGCACGGTGCCCGAGCGCGCCGCGCCCGACCAGCGCGAGACGACCTCCGATCCCGAGCGCGATCTTGCCAGCCAGCTCACCGGCGAGCGCTTGCCGAGCGAGCAGGCCGCACCGCTCGATGCCGACTACGACAACGTCTACGACAATGCTGCGGTCGACGATTGGACCTCCGACGCCACCAATCCCTGGCCGGTCCACGGCCGCGGCGAGCGCGACGGCGATCACGCGCTCGAGCAGCGCTTCTCCGAAACCAAGACGCTACGCCAGCATCTGCTCGACCAGTTGCCGCTTGAGATCGAGGCGCCGGTCGAGCGTGTCATCGGCGCCTACCTGATCGATGCCCTCGACGAGGCCGGCTACCTGCGCGCCGACCTCGCTGAGCTGGCCGAGCGCCTCGGCTGTCCCGGCGCGCGCATCGAAGCTGTGCTGCGTCGCCTCCAGACTTTCGACCCGCCGGGCGTCTTCGCCCGCGACCTGAAGGAATGCCTGGCGCTGCAGCTGGCCGATCGCGACCGTCTCGATCCCGCCATGAGGGCGTTGCTGGACAACCTGGAACGGCTCGCCGCGCGCGATCGCGCGGCATTGCTGAAGCTGACCGGGGTCGACGACGACGACCTGACCGAGATGATCGCCGAGATCCGCGCGCTCGATCCCAAGCCGGGGCTGGCCTTCGACCAGCGACCGGTCGAGCCGATCACGCCTGACATCTTGCTGCGCCTTCTGCCGAACGGCACCTGGGCGGTCGAGTTGAACAGCGACACCCTGCCGCGCGTATTGGTGAACGAGCGTTACTCGGCGGAGATCTCCGGGCGCCTGCGTGGCAAGGCCGAGCGCGAGTATGTTTCCGAGCGGCTGCAGTCTGCCAACTGGTTGGTGAAAGCTTTGCACCAGCGTGCCACGACGATCCTGAAAGTGGCGGGCGAGATTGTCCGCCAGCAGGACGGTTTTCTGCGGCGCGGCATCCAGCATATGCGACCGCTCACGCTTCGCGAGATCGCCGAGGCGATCGGCATGCACGAATCGACCGTCAGCCGCGTCACTTCGAACAAGCACATCGCCACGCCGCGCGGCATCTTCGAGCTGAAATACTTCTTCACGGCGGCGATCGCTGGCGACGACGGGCAGTTCCATTCCGCGGAATCGGTGCGCCACCGCATCCGCGCCCTGATCGATGGCGAGGCGCCGAAGAAGATTCTGTCGGACGATCAGCTCGTTTCCCTGCTGCGCGGCGACGGCATCGATATTGCGCGGCGAACGGTCGCCAAATACCGCGAGGCGATGCGAATTCCCTCCTCGGTGCAGCGCCGGCGCGAGAAAGCGGCCGCACTCTAGAGGGCCCCGGCGAGGCTCCCGGCCGGCGCGCGCGTTAGTCGAAATAGTGAAATAAAAACAATAGGATATCTTAAAGTTTCGGAGGCCTCACCGCCCTTGACACCCTGCCGCGCCGTCACTACTGTGCGCCCGCCCGAGACAAGGCTCGGGGACCCCTGGGCGGGCGTGCGGTCAGTGCCTACATGTTACGCTGGGTTTGCACGTTAGGCGGGGTTGCGGGCGCGAGTTCGAGTCCACGATAACGGAATACGCTGACCGGTAGGCAATGCAGCTATCCGTCAACGGAAAGCAGCTGGACGTTGGCGAGGCTTTGCGCACGCACATTCACGACTCGATGGCGCGCATCCTCGGCAAGTATTTCGGCGACGCGCTCGATGTGGTGGTGACGATTTCCCGTGAAGGGTCGCGTTACCGTGCGCAGATCTCGAGTCACGTCGGCCGGCATATCTCGATGCAGTCGCAGGGCGACGCGGAGGAGCCATATCCGGCGTTCGATTCCGCCGCCGAGCGTCTGTCGAAGCGCCTGCGCCGCTATAAGCGACGCTTGCGCGATCATCACAAGGAGACGGCGGACGGCGAGACGTTACCGGCCCAGCAGTATATTCTCGCCGGGACCAACGACTATGACGATAGCGAGATCGAGACGGTCGATGGAGAGAGCGGCACAGGAGAGCAGCCGGTCGTCGTCGCGGAGCTGGCGACCGAGATTGCCAACCTGACGGTCGGCGAAGCGGTGATGCGGATGGATTTGGCGGAACAGCCGGCGCTCTTGTTTCGCAACCGCTCACATGGCGGATTGAACATGGTCTATCGTCGCGAAGACGGAAACATCGGCTGGATCGACCCGCGCGGCGAGCGCAACGACTAATCGATGCAGGGGCGCGCCCGGCGTCCGAAACGGCAAGGGTGAGTGATGGACATCGTCGAACTGCTCGGCACCAACGGTGTGGTGGCCAATCTGCGTGCGACCAGCAAGAAACAGGCCCTTCAAGAGCTCTCCAAGCGGGCGGCCGAGATCACCGGCCAGCCGGAGCGGGCAATCTTCGAGGTCCTGGTCGAGCGCGAACGTCTCGGCACGACCGGCGTCGGCCAGGGAATCGCTATCCCGCACGGCAAGATGCCGGGGCTGGACCGTATCTACGGCATCTTCGCGCGAGCCGAGACTCCGATCGAGTTCGACTCTATCGACGAACAGCCGGTCGATCTTATTTTCCTGTTGCTGGCGCCCGAGACCGCGGGAGCCGATCACCTGAAGGCGCTGGCCCGCGTCTCTCGCCTGCTGCGCGACCGCGCGATTTGCGAGAAGCTGCGCGGCACCGACAGCGGCGAGGCGATCTACGCCCTGCTCACCGAATCGGCCGCCAGCCACGCGGCCTAGGTGCTGCGCGGCAGAGCGCGCGCCTATTCCTTCGGCATAGCCGGCCCCGGGACGACGGACCGTCGTCCCTGTACTGCCCTGTAGAGATATCGAGATTTTCGCCCCGGCGCCCTCGATCCGTCCGCCCGCGAGCCGTCGGGGCGCCGGTATTGAGGCTCAGTGGACGCTGACCGGCTCGAGATCGTGCTGGCGGATCACCGCCTCGGCCATTTCGCGGCTCGGGAGGACCGTCACTTCGGTACCATCGGCAGTGTGGATGGAGAATCCGCCCTCCTCGCCCGGCACCGGCCTGACGTAGGCGATTTGCCGCAACCCCAGAGCCAGCAGGTCCTGGGCACTCAGTGCCTCGTGGCGTGCTATCTGATCCATGGTCATTACCTCGCTCTCGCCCCGTCGGCGGCCCTTTGCGGTCCGTCCAGCTTACCCTCGCCCAACTTGCCTTCGATGGTCGGGGCCTTGGTGGCCGGCGCGCGCTCGATTGCGATCCGCCGCACCTGCGGCTGGTTCGCCGGCCGCTCCAACGTAATACGCAGCAGACCGTTGTCGAGTGCCGCCCCCACCACCTCGATACCCTCTGCCAGCACGAAGCTGCGCTGGAACTGGCGGGCGGCGATGCCGCGGTGAAGGTAGACCCGCTCCTTGTCTTCCTCGCTCTGGCGCCCGCGGATCACCAGCTGGTTGTCCTCCAGCTGGACCTCGAGGTCCTCGGAGCGAAATCCGGCCACTGCCAGGGTGATCGCCAGGCGCTGCTCGGACAGCTGTTCGACGTTGTAGGGCGGATAGCCCTCGCCGCTCTTGGCGATGCGGTCCAGCATCTCCTCGAAATGCTCGAAGCCGAGCAGCAGCGGGCTGTTGAAAAGCGATAGACGCGACATGGGCGAATAGGCCTCCTCCAGCGAGCAAGGTCTCCTGCCGGGTACCGCTCCGGTCGGGGTCGCAGTCATCGCCCCCGCCGGCGCTCTGGCACCGGGCGACCCCGTGATCGGGCGCCGCCCTTGATCGGCAAGCTTTATGTGGGGGCCTGGAAGACGGCCTTCAAGCAGGCCGCGGCGCGGCCGGATCTGGTGAGGAAAAAGCGGCTTGGAGGGCGAGGTAGGGCGGTTTCGGCGTATCAGGGCGCCGTTTTGGGGTCGGGAAAGCCCTCTTGCAGCCCAAAGGGACGCCTGGAGACCCCGGACGGAGCCTCGCAAGGGCCGAGAAAGGCCCTCCTGGGGCCCAAAAAGGGCGACGGGGGCGATGGACGCCCCCGTCTCCATGGCAGGTTGAAGGCCAGACCGAGGGTCCGGCCGAAGCATTACATGCTGGCCGCAGCGCCGTTACGCCACCGGGAAACCGGGGGGCGGGCTTTGACCATCACCGCTAGCTTGCGAGCTGGCTTTCGCCTTGCTGCGGACTTTTTTTTAGCGCCTGCGGCCTTCGCGGTCTTGCGACGCGCCTTCCGACGGGCCGGCTTACGCTTGGCCGCGGTCTTCCGCTTGGCGGTCTTGCGACGCGCCGACTTGCGCTTGGAGGTCTTCCGCTTGGCGGTCTTGCGGCGGCTGGTCTTCCGCTTGGCGGTCTTGCGACGCGCCGACTTGCGCTTGGTGGACTTGCGCTTCGCAGTCTTCCGACGGGCCGGCTTACGCTTGGCCGCGGTCTTCCGCTTGGCGGTCTTGCGACGGCTGGACTTGCGCTTGGTCGCCTTCTTGCGCACCGAGCTGCGGCGCGAGGCGGCCTTACGGACCGTCGTCTTCCTCTTCGTCTTTCTCTTGGCGGTCTTCTTCTTGGCCGCCGTCTTCCTCTTGGCAGCGGGCTTCTTGGCCGCTTTCTTGGCCTTCGCTTTCCGCTTGGTAGCCATTTCTCACTCCTTATGAAGTCGTGACAGGTGCCAGGATAAACGTAATCAAGGCAATGACACTTATGTCACTGCCGACTCGCGGTGTAAACCCACATCTTTAACAAATTCTTACCTCGAATTCCCCGAGTCTACTGGCTGACTCCGGTCTCGTTCCGAGACTCGAAAGTCGATTTGACATGGCCACTTTCGTTCTCATCAGTCGTTACTAATACTCTCTCCTGCCGAGAGCGCTCTCTGGTGCCGGGCCGTCGCACCATCTCTCGACCTCTTCACGATCTCTTCTAGCCGGCGCCCCCGCCGCTATAGGGAGCGGTCGTCCTTTAACTCCCTTTTACGTGCCGGCTATTGTCCGGCGGACGGTCAGATCGCCCGCCTCGAGGCCCGCCGAGATGGTTACCCGATCGCCGCACCTCTGGGGCAAGCGCTTGTAAAAGCGCACGTTTTCGTATTGATCTAAGTATTCGCAGTAAAGCTTATATAATGCGGGCCCGGCGTTCTCCAGCCGTTCCTGCTGCTCTTCCTGGGACATGACTGGACGACCGTTACGAGCCGCCGGAGGGCCGTGCAGGGGCGGCTCGCGGCCTGGCGCCGCGCCGCGGCCTTTGCGTCGCCCCCGCAGCGCAGCCTCGGCTCCGTCGCGCAAATTGCCGGCGTGCTGGCAACACCGGGTCTGCCGGCTAGCCGCCGGCACGGCCGATTGGAGTGCGTTCTATGCGCGCGCTGCGGCGCGATCGGGGAAAGAATGTGGGTGATGCTTTACTGCAACAGTCTGTCGAGAAACGATCCGGGCCAATCGCTTCGATTCGCCTCGCGTCGCTGACGCCGAATTGCGTCCGGGATTCGCAAAACGAAAAAGCCCGGCGCGTCGGCGCCGGGCTTTTCGAAACTGGTGGAGCCGAGGGGAGTCGAACCCCTGACCTCTACAATGCCATTGTAGCGCTCTCCCAACTGAGCTACGGCCCCGAAAGCCGTTGGGATCCTCGCGACGAACGCGGCGCGGCGAAGTCGGCTATGCGCCCGCGCGCGGAAAGTAGGAAGGGCACTGGGGCAAGGCAAGCAAAAAAGCGCCCGGCCGCCGTTCCAATCGGCGTTGCGCCTTCCGTGCGGCGCCGCGCCGGTACGATCAGCGTTCGTTTTCGGTTTCCGGCTCGACTACGACCTCGACGTCGTCGTCGTCCTCGCCCAGCTCGGAGGTATCTTCGAGCAGGTCCTCGTCCTCCTCGTCGATTTCCGCAACCTCGAGCTCGTCCTCGGCGGGCGCTTTGACTGGCGCTTCGACAACCGGGCGCGCCTTGGCCGGCTTGGCGCCACCACGCCGGCGCGACTTCAGGATCGCCTCCGGATCGAACACCGTGCCGCATTTCGGGCAGACGATCGGCTGCCGATTGAGATCATAGAACTTGATATTGCAGCTTTGGCAGAGCCGCTTTGAGCCCCATTCCGTTCTCGTCACGTCTTCCTCGTCGACAAGAGACAGCACACCTCGTTCGGCTACGGGGCGTGGCAATTGCCATGATCGAGCTACCCTGTCAAAAGGTAATTCGCGGCGGCGGCTGGACCCGCCCGGGCAGGGCGCGGGATCCGGCGCTCCGGCACCCTCCCGACGAGCTTTCAGGGCAAGCACTTAGGGCTGTCTGTCGGCGCGACTCCCGTTCGGCAATGGAAGGGCCTTAATTTCGCGATGCAACCGCTTACGGCCAGTCCCGTCGAGGCCCTTTCCGGCGTGCTGCGCGTCCCCGGCGACAAGTCGATTTCGCACCGGGCGCTGATGCTGGGCGCGCTCGCGGTTGGTGAAACGGTCATCGCCGGCCTGCTGGAAGGCGAGGACGTGCTCGGCACCGCGGCCGCGTTGCGGGCGCTCGGCGCCGAGGTGACGCGCGACGGCGAGGGACGCTGGCATGTCTGGGGGCGCGGCCTGGGCGGGCTGACCGAGCCGGAGGCAGTCATCGATCTCGGCAACTCCGGCACCGGCGCGCGCCTGCTCGTCGGGATTCTCGCCAGCCATCCGCTGACCGCGACGCTGACCGGCGATGCCTCTCTTTGTCGTCGACCGATGGCGCGCGTGGTCGAGCCGCTCAGCCTGATCGGCGCGCGCTTCCACGGCCGCGCCGGCCATCGCCTGCCGATGACCGTCGTCGGCAGCAGCGATCCGCTGCCGATCTCCTATCGTCTGCCGGTCGCCTCGGCTCAGGTGAAGTCGGCGGTGCTGCTGGCCGGTCTCAATGCACCCGGCATCACCGAGGTGGCCGAGCCCCGGCCGACCCGCGATCACAGCGAGCGCATGCTGCGTCACTTCGGCGCCCGCCTTTCGGTTGAAGAGCGCGACGGCGGGCGACTCATCCGCCTCATCGGCCAGCCGGAGCTGACCGCGCGTCCGCTCGCCGTGCCGGCCGATCCCTCCTCGGCTGCCTTCGCGGCCGTTGCAGCTGCGGTGCTGCCGGGCTCGCGGGTGACGCTGCAGGACGTCGGCATCAATCCACTGCGCGCTGGCCTGTACGACACCCTGGTGGAGATGGGCGCCGGGATCGCCTTCGAGAACCGCCGCGAGCTTGCCGGCGAGCCGGTTGCCGATCTGGCGATCGAGGGCGGCAAGCTGCGGGGCGTCGAAGTGCCCGAGGAGCGTGCGCCCTCGATGATCGACGAATATCCTATCCTGGCGATCGCTGCGGCCTGTGCCGCCGGGACCACGGTGATGCGCGGCCTCGCCGAGCTGCGGGTCAAGGAATCCGACCGCCTTGCCGCGATCCTGCGCGGGCTCGCCGCTTGCGGTGTAGACGCGCGTGCCGAAGGCGACACGCTGATCGTCGAGGGTTGCGGCGGGCGCCCGCCTGGCGGCTCCGCGGCGCCGATCGTCACCGAGCTCGACCATCGCATCGCCATGTCGTTCCTGGTCCTGGGACTGGCCGCCGAGAAGCCGGTAACGGTCGACGACGGCGCGCCCATCGCGACCTCCTTTCCGGGCTTCGCCGCGCTGATGAACGGTCTCGGCGCCCAGATCGCCCAGCCGTGACCGCTGCGTCGTGACCGGCTCCGCTGCGAGACCCCAGGTGGTGGCGATCGACGGCCCGGCCGCCAGCGGCAAGGGCACGCTCGGCCGCCGCCTCGCCCAGGCGCTGGGCTTCGCCTATCTCGACACCGGGCTGATCTATCGGGCGGTGGCCGCACGCCTGCTGGACTCCGGGGCCGATCCCCGGGACTCTGCGGCCGCAGTCCCGCTGGCCCACGCGCTAACGCTGGCCGACCTGCAGCGCCCCGATCTCCGCTCCGAGGCCGTGGCCCGGGCTGCCTCCCACGTTGCCGCCCTGCCGGCGGTGCGCGAGGCGCTGCTCGCCTTTCAGCGCCGCTTCGCTGCGCAGCCGCCGGAGGGCAAGCGCGGCGCGGTGCTGGACGGCCGCGACATCGGCACGGTGGTCTGTCCC
>JBOHKJ010000455.1:0-6343 GCA_050728975.1 Kiloniellales bacterium
GCCTAAAGCTGGCGGCGGGAGACGCTTTGGGGTAGCATTCTTGCCATCATAGGTGAAGGCCCAGGGAGGCGACTTATGTCGAGGGCCGATCTCTTCGCGCCGCTGGCGCGCCTTGAAGCGCGCCTGCGGGAAGCTCAGCGCTCGTCGCGGCTGGAAGAACACGCGCGCCAACTGCGCCCCGCCAGCCCTTTGTCGACACAGCAGCGAACCTGGCTGGCGCGCGGCCTGAAGCAGCCGGGCGGCAAGCTGCCGCTGTTCGATGTTCAGGGCCAGAGGGTCAATCCGCGCACCGTCGAAAGCTGTCTCACCCATGGCTGGGCCGAACGCTGGTTCGACAATCCGATGAAGCCGGAGTGGCAGGTCTGCCGCTTGACCGCGGCCGGCCGGGCCGTGCTGGCTGAGGCGGCCGAGGTGGAAAGCGCGCCGGACAGTTTACTGCTCGCCTAAAGCTCACTCGCCAAGATGTTGTTCCGAATGGGAATGGTCGGAGCGGCAGGATTCGAACCTGCGACCCCATGCCCCCCAGGCATGTGCGCTAACCAGACTGCGCCACGCTCCGACCTTGGGGCCGGCCAGGGCTCGATGCCCCGTCCGGGCGCCTTATATAGCGGCGAGCCAATCGCCCGGCAACCGGCACTCAGGTGCCGTTCTTTTCGATCAAGCTCCGCATCGCCTTGAGCTCGGCCAAGAGCCCGCGCAGGACCTCTTTCAAGGCCGGGTCGAGGACCGCTTTCGGCTCCGGCGTGGCCTTCGAACCGCTGCTTTGCCCCTCGCGGAGGAGCTTCTGTACGCCCTTGATGGTGTAGCGCTCGTTGTAGAGCAGATCGCGGATGCGGCGCAGCAGAGCGACGTCCTCCGGCCGGTAGTAGCGGCGGCCGCCGCCGCGCTTCAAGGGCCGGACCTGGCTGAAGCGGCTCTCCCAGAACCGCAGGACGTGCTGGGGCACCGAGAGCTCGTCGGACACTTCACTAATGGTGCGAAACGCACCGGGCGCCTTGCCGGTAGCGCTCGAGGAAGCGGCCGGGCGCGGCTGTCGTTTCGAAGATGCGGTCGTCATGCTGCGCTCTCCCTGGGGCGCCTGCCCCAGTTCAGGCCTTGGCGAGGGCGCGGTTGATCTTGTTCTTGAGGACGTGCGAGGCACGGAACACCAGAACGCGCCGCGGCAGAATCGGAACCTCGTCGCCGGTCTTGGGATTGCGGCCGATGCGGCGGCCCTTTTTGCGCACCTGGAAGGAACCGAAAGACGAGATCTTGACCTGCTCGCCCTGGACCAGGGCGTCGGCGATTTCCTTCAAAACGTTCTCCACCAGATCGGCCGACTCGTTCCTCGACAGGCCGACTTCCTGGTAAACCGCTTCACCCAGATCGGCGCGCGTGATCGTTTTTTGGGCCATCGCCCCCTCCCCCTCGGCGGGCCCGCCGCTGGGCCCTGATCGACAGCGTACCCTAGCTCAAGACCGAGGGCAATTCGCCAATAACTTCCGAGAGATGACCGAAATCATTGAGAGCATTCGACAGGCCCTGCCGGTCGGCGGGGATGTCGTCGTCGCTGCTACCAGCGCAACAGTGCGGAGCCCCAGGTGAAACCGCCGCCCATCGCCTCCATCAGGATCAGATCGCCCTTCCGGATGCGGCCATCGCCGACCGCTTCGTTGAGCGCAAGCGGGATCGAGGCGGCGGAGGTATTGGCGTGGCGATCGACCGTCACCACCACGCGATCGCGCGGCATGTTGAGCCGATGCGCCATGGCTTCGATGATGCGCAGATTCGCTTGATGCGGCACCAGCCAATCGATGTCGCCGGGAGTCAGGCCGTTGGCTTCCAACGCAGTGTCGATCGCTTCTGCCATCCGCACCACTGCGTGGCGGAAGACTTCGCGCCCTTCCATCCGCAGGTGCCCCACGGTGCCGGTGCTCGATGGGCCGCCGTCGACGTAGAGCGCATCGTGGTGACGCCCGTCCGAGTAGAGATGTGTCGAGAGCAGGCCGCGTTCCTTCGCCTCGCCGTTCATCTGCGCCGCCTGAAGAACCAGTGCCCCCGCCCCGTCGCCGAACAGCACGCAAGTCGAGCGATCCTCCCAATCGAGGATGCGCGAGAAGGTCTCCGCGCCAAGAACGAGCGCGGTTTTGGCTTGGCCGAGGCGCAGGAAATTGTCGGCGACTGCGAGCCCATAGACGAAACCGCTGCAGACGGCCTGAATATCGAAGGCCGCGCCCCGTGTCATGCCGAGCTGTGACTGGATGCGCGTTGCGGTCGCGGGGAAGGTTTCGTCGGGCGTGGAAGTTGCACAGACGATCAAGTCGAGATCGTCGGCCTCGAGCCCGGCGGAAGCCAGCGCGGAGCGCGCCGCGCCAAGTCCGAGGTCGGAGGTCCGCTCGCCGGGTGCCGCGACGCGGCGCTCACGAATGCCAGTGCGCTGGCGGATCCACTCGTCTGACGTGTCGACGCGCTTGGACAGCTCCTCGTTGGTGACGATCCGCTCGGGGAGATAGCCGCCGTAGCCGATGACCTGCGATCGAACGCGCTTCAAAGGGCCGCTGCCTGCGGCTTGGACGCCGACGCCTCGAGCGCGGCGAAGTCGTCGCGCAGTATCTCGATCATGCCGTTGCGCGCCATGTCGACCGCAACGCCGATGGCGTTGGCAAAGCCGAGCGCATCCGTGCCGCCATGGCTCTTCACCGCAACACCGTTCAGCCCGACGAAGACCGCGCCGTTGTAGCGCCGCGGGTCGATGCGTTTGCGCAGCTTGAAGAATGCGGGACGGGCCAGCAGGTAGCCGAACCCGGCCAGCAGCGAGGAGCGAAATGTGCGGCGAATCAGCTCGGCGATCAATTTGGCCGTGCCCTCGGCGGTCTTGAGCGCGACGTTTCCGGTGAAGCCGTCGGTAACGATGACATCGACCGTGCCCTTTGTGATGTCGTCGCCTTCGACAAAACCCACGAAGGTGCCGGGCAGCGCCACGCTGCGCAGGCGCGCGCTCGCCTCCTGGAGCTCCTCATGGCCTTTGATCTCTTCCGAACCGACGTTGAGCAGGCCGTAGCGCGGCTCGACTACGCCCAGAACGCAGCGCGCAAAGGCGCTGCCCATGACCGCGAACTCGACGAGGTTGCGCGCGTCGCACTGCACGTTGGCGCCGAGGTCCAGCATCACCGTCTCGCCGCTCATGGTCGGAAAATAGGAGGCGATCGCCGGGCGATCGACGCCGGGTATGGTCTTCAGCACGAACTTGGCCATCGCCATCAGCGCGCCGGTGTTCCCGGCCGACACCACGCCGGCCGCCGCGCCTTCGGCCACCGCGTTGATTGCCAGACGCATCGAGGACTTGCGCCCCGAGCGCAATGCGACAGACGGTCGCTCGTCGCCGCGCACCACATCCTCGACATCGACCATGGTCGAGACCGCCTTCAGGCTCTTCATGCGTTCGAGGAGCGGCGCAACTTCGCCGGAGCGGCCGAAGAACAGGAAACGTACGTCGGGAAACCGTTGTCGAGCGATGTTGGCTCCGCTCACCACCATGCGTGGTGCCGCATCTCCACCCATCGCATCGAGGGCTATGGTCAGCGGACTGCTCAATACCTAACCGTGTATACCGACTGCTAGAGGGTCCGTGGACGCCGGCGAGCATAGCGTCCGCGCGTCGGCGACTCTAAGCCGAATCCGACGCAGTCACTTCCCGGCCCTTATAGTACCCGCAAGCGGGGCAGACGTGATGGCTCCGCTTCAATTCGCCGCAGTTGGGGCACTCATGGTAGTTGGCCTTGGCCAGGGCATGATGGGCGCGGCGCATGTTGCGGCGCGATGGCGAGGTTTTCTTCTTTGGAACGGCCATGGCGAATCTCGGCTTTCTGGACGGTCGAGGATATCAGGAATAGGGCCGAGAACCCGCAATCGGTCGGCGGTGCCGGCCTATGAGGGGCGCTTCTTAGCCAAATTCGCGTCCCACAGCAAGTCTGGCCTCCAGGGGTCGGGGTCGACGCGCCGGCGGGCGGCCGGCTAATCGTGCCGCTTCAAGCGCATCAGCGTGGCAAAGGGCCCGGAAGCGGTTGATTTTACGCCGCTTCCCTCCCCCTCGCCGGCGTCCTTCGGCGCTTCGAAGGTGGCGCCAGGGGCTCTCGGATAAGGGTCCAGCGCGAGCGCCAGTTGCTCGGCCACCGCCTCGCCGAGGTCGAGGCCGCCGGGCGGCAACGGCTCCGGCGGGTCGACGCCTTCGGGGTCGATCACGACCTCGTCGTCCGGCTCGGGCAGGGGCGCCATCGCATAGAGCAGCTCGAAGTCGCGCTCGATTTGCTGGGACAGCGGCTCGAGGGTGACTACACAGCTCTGCACGACCCGGGCGCTCAGATGGCCGCTCACTGAGATCAGCTCGCCGGCCTCGCGCCGCACCGCAAGCCGGGCCGAGAGCGCCGGCAACTCCAACAGCTCGAAGCGACGGGCGAGCGCCGCGCGCTCCTGCGGCCGCGCCTCCAGGTCGAAGCTGCGCGCCTGGCGCCCCAGGCCTTCGACCCCGAAAGGCCGGGAGAATTCGTTGTGGGCAGTCACGGCGCGACCCCTTCGCTCGCCGCCCCCGGGGCCGGGACCCGCGGGAAGACGGCCCGCCCCGCCGCCAAGGCGTCGAGCTGCTGCTCCGCCAGCAGCAGCGCCGCCGCACGCAGGTAGCCGGCCATGGCCGCCAGGCTTGCCGGCGAGGCGCTCATGGTGCCGTAGAGATTGCGCGCCAGCGCCGCTTCCGGGTTGCCGCCCGGGCCCTCGAGCACCTCCTGGTAGGCAGCGATGCGGCCATAGAAGGCCTCGGCCATCGTCTTGATTCTCGGGCCGACGCCGAGATCGCCCACCCCCAGCTCGCGCAGCGACTGGTCCATGTCGGCAAAGAGGATATCGAACAGGGCCTGGGCCAGATCCGCCGAGGCGGCGCGCTCGACCTTCAGGCGGTGGAGTAGCAGAAAGGTGTGGAGCGTTACCAGCTCGAAGCGGCCGTCGAGCGTGTCGGGCACTTCCCAATCGCGGTAGAATCCCGGCTGGCGCGCCTGAGCGACCAGAGCCTCGTATAGGGCGTGGGCCGGGGCGAGATTGGGATCGGGGCGGAACAGTCGGGAGAAAATCATCGGGTGGGTGGCCGGCCGGCTGGGCTTTGCGGGAATTACCCGCTTGAATTGGACTAGTTTGACGGTTTATTCAACCCACGGGCTGGGCTCCGGACAGGATCGGGAGCCGTAGGACAAGCAGGGGACGGCGGGATGGGAAAGCGAGCAGGCTGGGCGAACACTCTCGATTTCACCGGAAGGCATCCGACCGCGGCCCTGCGCGGCCTGCTGCTGGGCGCGGCGGTGCTCCTGCTGGCCGCCTGCGACAGCGGCATCAACGTGCGCGGCAACATGCCGGATCCGGAGCTGCTGGCGACCATCCGGCCCGGTTTCGACACCCGCGAAGACGTGCAGCGCACGCTCGGCTCGCCCTCGACCGTTTCCACCTTCCAGGACAAGACCTGGTACTACATCGGCCAGAAGACGACCCAGTTCGCCTTCTACGAACCGGAGGTGCTGGAGCGGAACGTCTTCGTTGTCAACTTCGACGAAGGCGGCTTCGTCACCGAGACCGAACTCTACACCCTGGAGGACGGCCAGGAGGTCGCCATGGTCGAGCGCGAAACGCCGACCGAGGGCCGCGAGCTCACCGTGCTGCAGCAGATCATCGGCAACATCGGCCGCTTCGGGAACACCAGCGCCGCCCCCTAGCGTAGCGCGACGCGCAAAAACGAACGGCCCCGGGAAAAGTCCCCGGGGCCGTCGGCGCTTCGGACATCCGTGGTTGCGTGCGCCGCCTAGTGCGCCAGCGTCGCCAGTAGCAGCAGAGCCACGATGTTGGTGATCTTGATCATCGGGTTGACGGCCGGGCCGGCGGTATCTTTGTAGGGATCGCCGACCGTGTCGCCGGTCACCGCAGCCTTGTGGGCCTCCGAGCCCTTGCCGCCGTGGTGGCCGTCCTCGATGTACTTTTTGGCATTGTCCCAGGCCCCGCCGCCCGCCGTCATCGAGATGGCGACGAACAGTCCGGTGACGATCACACCCAGCAGCATCGCGCCGACCGAGGCGAGCGCGGCGGCCTGTCCGCCGATCGCCCGGATCACGAAGTAGAGCACGATCGGCGAGAGCACGGGCAGCAGCGAGGGGACGATCATCTCCTTGATCGCCGCCTTGGTTAGAAGGTCGACGCAGCGGCCGTATTCCGGCTTGCCCGTGCCTTCCATGATGCCGGGGATCTCGCGGAACTGCCGCCGCACCTCGTTGACCACCGCCCCGGCGGAGCGGCCGACGGCGGTCATGCCGAGCGCGCCGAACAGGTAGGG
>JBOHKJ010000456.1:0-11845 GCA_050728975.1 Kiloniellales bacterium
CGCCTTCGGCGACGATCGACAGGGCGGGCCTACGGTCACGCTCGCCGGCAGCGTCAAGGGGCTGGATCTGGTAACGCCTCGGCCGATCGAGATCGCCGGCAAAGCGCAGGTTGCCGGTATGCCGGCCGAGTTGTTGGATCGCTACTGGCCGGAGACGCTGGCAACCAACGCCCGCGATTGGGTCGTACCCAACGTTACTGAGGGGTTGGTCGAGAGCGCGGAGGGAACCTTTGCGCTAGGCCTCGATGCGGAAGGCGCGGCCACCCTCAGGGAGCTCGAAGGTACCTTTGTCTTCCGGGATCTTGCAGTTCACTACCTGCGACCGCTACCGCCGGTCGAGGGCATCGCGGGCACCGCGCGCTTCGATGCCGACACGATGACCTTCGAGGCGACCGCCGGGCACCTCGGTAACTTGGCTGTGCAGTCGGGCGAGGTTCGGATTCTTGACCTGCGCGAGGACCTCACTCGAATGACCGTGGCTGTGAAGGTCAGCGGGCCGGTGCCCGAAGCGCTGACGCTGCTCGATCATCCGCGGCTCGACCTTCTGAAGGGCCTGGGTATCGACCCGACCTTGACGGGCGGCCAAGCGGTCGCGGATCTCGAGCTCGCCTTTCCGCTCCCCAAGGAGCTGTACTTCGAGCAGATCGACCTGGCTGCCACGGCGCACCTCGAGAACGCCTCCGCCAAGCGCGTCCTGCTCGACCAAGACGTGACCGAAGGGACCCTTGATCTAGTGGTCGACCGCCAGGGCATGACCGTGACCGGCCCGGCGCGCTTCGCCGGGATTCCACTGGAGGCCGAGTGGCGCGAGGAGTTCAACGACAAGGCGGCCTTCACGTCGCGAGTCTCGGCCAAGGTGCCGCGCGTGGTCGAGGAGGATTGGCGCCGCTTCGGCATCGAGCCGGCCCCGCTGCTGAGCGGACCGGTTTCCGGCGCGCTGGTGGTGACGGCGCGTAGGGATGGCAGCGGCGAAATCTCAACCGCCATCGATCTGCGGGAAGCGAGTTTGCAGATCGCGCCGCTGCTGTGGAAGAAGCCCCAGGGCAAGGCCGGCACGGCGGATCTGCTGTTTACCTGGCGGCCCGGCCATCCGCTTTCGATTCCCAAGATCGAGGTCGACGCCGGAACGCTTTATGCGCGCGGGCGCGCCGAGCTTGCGGAGGACAACGCGCTAGCCTTGCTGGAGCTCGATCGCCTCGCCTACGAGGGCACCGATCTGCAAGGCGTGCGCGTGGATACGGTAGGAGAGGGCTACAAGGTGCGGATCGTCGGCGGCGTGCTCGATTTGGCGCCGTTCCTCGCTGAGGACGAAGCGGTGGAACAGGTAGCGTCGTCGAAACCGGACGTCGTGCTGGCCGAGGAAGAGGCGGGCACGCCGCTCGATTTAGAAGCGCGGCAGCTGCTGCGCCTGAGCGTGGGACCCGAGCGCTATCTCGAGGGCGTTTCGCTGTCCCTTCGGCGGGAGGTGGACGGCTGGGACAAGATCTCCGTCAGTGGCGAGGTGCCGCAGTCGCTATGGAGCGCGGCGCCCAGCTTGCCGCCGGATTCGCTGCCTACCGATCGTCGTCGCTTTCGGTTTCAATTTATGCCCGACGGTGCCGGCGGTCACACGCTCTCCGCCAATGCGGACGATCTCGGCGCCGTATTGCGCGCGTTCGATCTGATCGACACGCTGCACGGCGGACGTTTGGAAATCTCTGGCCAAAGCGATCCCGCCGTGCCCGATGGGCCGGTGAACGCGCGGATCGAGGCCAAGGACTACGTTCTGGTGGACGCGCCGGTGCTGGCCAAGCTGCTGACGCTGGCGTCGCTTACCGGAATCTCCAACACGCTGTCGGGCGAGGGCATCGTCTTCCAGCGCCTCGTCGGCGAATTCACCTTGAAGGACGGAAAGATCGAGACCGAGCTCGTTCGCGCGTACGGCGCCGCACTCGGGCTGACCGCCGAAGGAACAGTCGACATCGACGGCAATGCTGTCGACCTGAGAGGGACCGTCGTGCCCGCCTACACCATCAACCGCGTGCTGGGGGCGATCCCGCTCGTAGGGCCGATCATCACCGGCGGCGAAGGGGAAGGATTGCTCGCTTTCACCTACCGGGCGAATGGTCCGCTCGACAACCCGGAGGTCAGCGTCAATCCGCTCTCGGTGCTGGCGCCGGGCTTCCTGCGCAGCCTGTTCGGTATCTTCAGCGGCAACGGCAGCGACGATCCCGCCAACCCGCCGCGCGCGCTCCCGCAGGGGCACGACAAGTAGCCGGATCGCGCATCACGAGGCCGGCTGGGCGTGGGGCCATCGCCTCACGGCGGCGAGCAGCGCCGCAGCGGCGCAGAGACCGGCCGCCAGATACGCGGCGAGCGGTAGTCCGCCCGCGCTGTAAACCGGCCCAAAGCCCAGCGTTCCGGCGAACACCGCGAGATAGGTCACCGTGCTGTTGAGGCCCATGATGGTGCCGCGCTGCGCGGGGTCGATGGCGGTCAATCGCACGATGAGCAGATTGAGCCCGAAGTGGTTGAGCAGTCCCCACAGCACGACCGCGCAGAGCAGGGCGAGATAGCTGCCGCTTGCGAGCGCGATCGCAAGATAGGCGACCATGACCGCCAGGTATGCGAGCGGCATCGTCCTCGCGGATTGAAACCTGTCGAGCGCGCCGTCGAAGAAGGCCGCGAGACCAAATCCGATTCCGTAGGCGAGAGTGACCAGGCCGGCGGCACTGGTGGAAACCGCGAGCGAGCTTTGCAGATGATCGCCGAGATAGCCGTAGACCCCGTAGAAGGAGATCATGAAGGCCGTGCAGACCAGCAGCAGGCGCGCAACGCCGGGAATGCGCGCGGCTTTCCAGGGCGACGGCGCGAGCGCGCCGTCGAGCGTCGCGACGCTTCTGTTCCCGAGCGCCAGAATGGCCGCCGTGACGACGGCGAGCCCCGACAGCAGGCCGAAGATGGCGCGCCAATGGAGCAGATCGGCGATCGCCGCCGAGAGGGAGACGCCAACGACCATGCTGATGGTCCAGCCGGTCAGCACGAAACCGATGGTCTTGCTTTCCCGGCCCGGCGCGGCGACCTGGGCCGCATGGGCGTAGATCGCCGGCAGCGAGATGCCAGCCGCCAATCCAGCGAGCGCCTGGGCGGCGGTCAGCAGCAGCGGCGCGGGCGCGAGGCTGCTGGCGGCAAGCGCCAGCGCGAAGAGGCCAAGCGCCCAGGTCAGTACGCGAAGAGCGCCCCAGCGGTCGATGTAGCGGGCCAGGAACAGCGCGCCCGCCGCCGTGCCGAAGCCGTAGGCTGCGGCGGCGGTCATGACAAAACGCACGCTGGTGCCGTAATCGGCCGCGATATCCGGCGAGATCGGGCTCAGGACCAGCGAGTTCGATCCGAAGAGGGCGACGCAACTTGTGAGCGCCAGCACCACTCTTGGGTAGCGCGGTGCCGCTCCCTCAGGCTCGATAGCTAATTGAATATTGTTCTGCATTATTGGATAATTCCATAACAGCATTCGGCATCAAGCGGAAAAAGCGACATGGTTGAGAAAGCAGACAGCATTCGGCGGAAGCGAGGCGGGGCCGGCGATCTCGACCCCATCGACCGAAGAATATTAGGAGCGCTGGTCGAGGATGCGACCAGGAGCTTCGCCGATCTGGGCGCGGCGGTCGGGCTTTCGGCGCCGGCCGCTCACGAGCGGGTCAAGCGCCTGCGGCGGCTCGGCGCGATTACCGGCACTGTTGCCCTGATCGAGCCAAGGAGCGTCGGCAAGTCGCTTCTGGCATTCGTTCACGTGGATACGGTGGGCTGGGGCAAGACGCCGGAGTTCATGGCGATCTCGGCTTTCCCCGAGGTCGAGGAGATTCACTCCGTTGCCGGCGACGCCTGCCTGCTTCTCAAGGTCCGTGCCCGCGACGCCCAGGGGCTGGAGGGATTTCTCGGCCGGCTCTACGCCTTGCCCGGGGTCAAGGCGACGCGCAGCTACGTCGTGCTCTCGACATATCTCGAGCGGCCGGTACAGCCGCAGATCACCGAGTACTGGCCGCTGCCTCCGGGCGGCGAGCGGCCGCCGCTCGAGCGCCGCTCGGCGGTGCGTGCCGACTAACGGACTAACGAAGCCGGCCCGAGTTCTAGATCGCGCGCACCAGCGCGTGGCGCTTCTTGCCGGCGGAGAGCTTGATCAGGCCGTCGTCGCTCAGATCGGCGAGATCGATCGCGCGATCCTCGCTCTCGATCGCCGTGTCGTTGATGCGTGCGCCGCCGCCCTTGATGAGCCGCCGTGCCTCGCCGTTGCTGGCGGTGAGCCCCGCCTCGCGCAGCAGCTGGTAGGCCGGCACGCCGGCATCGAGTCGCGCGCGCGGCACTTCGAGCGTCGGCAATCCTTCGCCGTGCGCGCCCTGCTCGAAGGTCTGGCGCGCGGTCCCGGCTGCGCTTTCGGCGGCCTTGTCGCCGCGGCATAAGCGCGTCGCTTCGAAGGCGAGCGTCTTCTTGGCTTCGTTGATCTCCTGGCCTTCGAGCTTTTCCAGGCGTGCGATCTCCGCCAGCGGCAACTCGGTGAAAAGCCTGAGAAATCGGCCGACATCGGCGTCCGGTGCGTTGCGCCAGTACTGATAGTACTCGAACCCGGACAGGCGATCCTCGCTCAGCCAGATTGCGCCGGTGGCGGTCTTGCCCATCTTCATTCCGGCCGATGTCGTGATCAGCGGCGTGGTGTAGCCGTAGAGCGTCTTCTGGTCGATGCGGCGTGCGAGATCGACGCCGTTGACGATATTGCCCCACTGGTCGGAGCCGCCCATCTGCAAGTTGCAGTCGTAGCGCCGGCTCAGCTCCAGGAAGTCGTAGGCCTGGAGCACCATGTAGTTGAACTCGAGGAAGGTCAGCGGCTGTTCGCGCTCGAGCCGGAGCTTCACAGAATCGAAGGTGAGCATGCGATTGATCGTGAAGTGGCGGCCGATGTCGCGCAGTAGCGGAACGTAGCGCAGCTCGTCGAGCCAGTCGGCGTTGTTGGCCAGGATGGCGCCGTCCTTGGCTTCGAAATCCAGGAAGCGGGTGAAATTGCGCTGGATGGCGGCGATGTTGGCTGCGATGCGCTCCTCGCTCAGCAGCTGGCGTGTCTCGTCCTTGCCCGAAGGATCGCCGACCTTGGTCGTGCCGCCGCCCATCAGCACGATCGGCCGATGACCGGCCTTCTGCAGCCAGTGCAGCATCATGATCGATACCAGGCTGCCGACGTGCAGGCTGTCGGCCGTGGCGTCATAGCCCACATAGGCGGTCACCCGGCCTTTGTGAGCGAAGTTGTCCAGGCCTTCCAGATCGGTGCACTGGTGGAAGTAGCCGCGCTCCTGGAAGATGCGCAGAATGTCGGAGCGTGGCTTGAACATGGGTCTCGTCTAGGCCTTGCTGCAAGCCCGTGCTTGCTGCCGCGGGCGCTGCCATTTATCACAATCGGACGACGGCGACCAAGGACCAAGCGCCGCGGTCGCTGGCCGCATAATCCACTTTCGCGATCGAGCCCTAATGGCCAAGTCCCGCAACAATGCCGCGCCGCTCTCCGCAACCGAGCTGGCGGGCCGCTGGGCGCTTGGGCTGATGAGCGGCACGTCGCTCGACGGCATCGACGCGGCGCTCATTCGCAGCGACGGCCTGGGCGCGGTCGAGACCGGGCCGGCCCGCACGCTGCCATACGAGGAGGTTTTCCGGGCGCGCTTGCGCGGGGTGCTGGGGGCCAAGGGGCCGGTCGCCGAGGTCGAGCGCGAGCTGACCCTGCTTCACGCGGCCGCCGTCGACGCGTTGCTGCGGGAGAGCGGCATCGCCCATGGCGAGGTGGGCGTGATCGGCTTCCACGGTCACACCATTCTCCATGCCCCCGAGGAGCGGCGCACCTGGCAGATCGGCGATGGTGCGCTGCTGGCCGCCGAGACCGGGATCGACGTGGTGGCCGATTTCCGCAGCCGCGATGTGGCGGAGGGCGGGCAGGGCGCGCCTTTCGTGCCGCTTTATCACGCGGCGCTGGCAGCAGGGATGGAGCGGCCGCTCGCGGTGCTCAATCTCGGTGGAGTCGGAAACGTCACCTGGATTGGCACTGCGAGCGAGAGCGACGCTCCGCCGCTGGTCGCCTTCGACACCGGACCGGGCAACGCGCTGATCGACGACTGGGTGGCGCGCCACGGCCTCGGCAGCTACGACCGCGACGGTGCACTTGCCGTCCGCGGCCGGATCGACGAGCGGCGGCTGTCGGCCCTCCTGGAAGATCCTTATTTCGAGCGGCCTCCGCCAAAGTCGCTCGATCGCCTGGATTTCACCGCCGATGCGGCCGAGGGACTGTCGCCCGCCGACGGCGCCGCTACGCTTGCCGCCTTCACCGCCGCCGCGGTGGCTGCCGCTCTGCCGCTTCTCCCGGCGCCGCCGAGACGCTGGGTGGTAACCGGCGGCGGGCGCCGCAATCCGGCGATCATGGGCGAGCTGGCGCATCGTCTCGGCGCGCCGGTGGTCGGCGCCGATTCGCTCGGCTGGGACGGCGATGCGCTGGAGGCCCAGGCCTTCGCCTATCTGGCCCTGCGCTCCTGCCTCGGCCTTCCGCTTTCGATGCCGGGCACGACAGGGGTCAGGGCGCCCACCTGCGGCGGACGCTTCTTTCCAGCTCCTAGATAGAGTCGCTGCTAGCGGGCGTTGGCTGCCGCTGCCGTGGGTCTTGCCGGCTGAATCGCCTTGTCGAGGTAGCGCTCGACCGCAGAGTTCAGTTCCTCCAGGTGCTCGCGGAAGAAATGATCGGCGCCCTTAATCAAGCGATAGTCGATCTTGATGTCGCGCTGCTTGGTCAGCTTTTCGACCAGCTTCTCCACCGAGGCGTGCGGCACGATGTTGTCGCGATCGCCTTGGACCATCAGCCCCGAGGAGGGGCAGGGGGCGAGGAAGCCGAAGTCGTACATGTTGGCCGGCGGCGCGACCGAGATGAAACCGGCGATCTCGGGGCGGCGCATCAGCAACTGCATGCCGATCCAGGCGCCGAAGGAGAATCCGGCGATCCAGCACTGGCTGGCGTTCTCGTTGAAGCTCTGCAGCCAGTCGAGCGCCGAGGCGGCATCCGAGAGCTCGCCCTCGCCGTGGTCGAAGCGGCCCTGCGAGCGCCCAACGCCGCGGAAATTGAAGCGCAGGACCGAAAAGCCGCGCCCGGCGAAGGCATGGAAGAGGCGGTAGACCACCTTGTTGTTCATGGTGCCGCCGTGCTGCGGATTGGGGTGCAGCATCAGGGCGATCGGGGCATTGGGCTGGTCGCTGTGCTGATAGCGGCCTTCGAGGCGGCCTTCGGGGCCATTGATAATGACGTCGGGCATGAACGGCGGCTTCCTGTCTTGCTCTCCCACGGGCCGTCTTCCAGGCCCCGGCAGGGGGCTAGCGGCCGCGTTGACAAAACCTAGGCCTGGCCTCGGGCTTCGGCCCTAGGGGCCGGGCCGCAGGCACGGCCTTTACTTGACCAATTTAGTCGGACAACCTATATCGCTTCGAGCGGCGGACGGTCGCCGAACCGGTGCGCGTGAGCCCCAAGAAGGGAGCCTCGGACGCGCGAGCGCGAGGGCGGATAGTAGCATGGCCGGTGCGAGTTTCCTCAAGGACATCGCTGACGAAATCGATTCTTACATGCGGCGCGATCCCGCCGCCCGCTCGCGTCTAGAAGTGGTGGTCTGTTACCCTGGTTTCCAGGCCCTGCTTCTCCATCGCCTGGCCAACAGCTGCTGGCGCCATGGCTGGCGCCTGCTCGGCCGCTGGCTGTCCCAGGTCGGTCGCTTCCTGACCGGGATCGAGATCCATCCCGGAGCGCAGATCGGCAGCCGTTTCTTCATCGATCACGGCATGGGCGTGGTGGTCGGCGAAACCAGCGAAATCGGCGACGACGTGACCCTCTATCACGGGGTGACCCTGGGCGGGGTCGCGCCCTCGGTCGACAGCGACAGCCAGCGCGGCGCCAAGCGGCATCCGACGCTGCTGGCGGGCGCCATCGTCGGCTCGGGGGCCCAAGTGCTGGGGCCGATCACCGTCGGCCGCAACGCCCGCGTGGGCGCCAATGCAGTGGTGACCAAGGACGTGCCCGATTGCGCGACCGTGGTCGGGATTCCGGCCAAGGTCGTTCAGATGCGGCCCAAGACGGAGGCGGACAAGCCGGCGCGCTTCGTTGCCTACGGCACGCCGACCGGCGAAATCTCGGATCCCGTGGCGCGCGCCATCGACGGCCTGCTGGGCGAGGTGCAGAGCCTGCGCGCACGGCTCGCTGCGCTCGAGGAGCGCGGCCAAGAGGCGCTCGGATCGGTTTCGGCCGAGGAGAAGCTGGGCGACAAGCAGAGCAAGGCGGGCGACAGCCCACCCGGCAAGTGTTGAGCGGCCGGCGCAAGGGTCGGCCGGCAGGCGAGAATAGAGGACGGGAACCGTGAAACTGAGCACAAAAGGCCGTTATGCCGTGATGGCGCTGGTCGATCTCGCGACCCACGGCGACGGCCGGCCGGTGTCGCTCGCAGACATCGCCGAGCGGCAGGAAATATCGCTTTCCTATCTCGAGCAGCTTTTCGCCAAGCTGCGCCGAGCGGAGCTGGTGGCTTCGGTGCGCGGTCCAGGCGGTGGCTATCTGCTGGCGCGTGGTGCCGACGGCACCAGGATCTCCGACATCGTGCTGGCGGTCGACGAGCCGATCCACGCCACCCGCTGCACGCCGGGCCAGCCCTACGGTTGCCGCAGCAACAAGAGCCGTTGTCTTACCCACGATCTCTGGGAAGAGCTCGGCAACCAGATCTATCTCTATCTCAGCTCGGTCACGCTACAGGACGTGGTGGCGCGCCGCGTGCTCGGCACCTCGGGCCTGCGAAGCGCGCCCGGCACGGTCCAGGCCAAGGCGCCCGAGCCGGCTACGCAGCCACGCCCGGTTCCAGAGCTGGCCACCGGCTCGTGAGCTTGCGGCAGCGCGGGTGACGGCAATGGCGCGGGCGGAGCAGGGCCCGATCTACCTCGACTACAACGCCTCGGCGCCGCTCCGGCCCGAGGCGGCGGCGGCCATTGCCGAAACCTTGACGCTTCCGGGCAATCCCTCTTCGGTCCACGCCTTCGGGCGCGCCGCGCGTGCCAAAATGGAAGCGGCACGTGCCGAGGTGGCGGCACTGGTGGCCGCCAAGCCGGCCAACGTGGTCTTCACCGGCAGCGGCACCGAAGCTAACAACCTGGCACTCGCCCAGGCCGCGGGGCAACCGATCCTGGTCTCGGCCGGCGAACATGCCTCGATCCTGGAAGCGGCGCCGAATGCCAGGCGCGCGCCGCTGCTGCCCTCGGGCCTCGTCGACCTGGAAGCGCTGAAGGTGCTACTTGCCGGCAAGCCGGCGCTGGTGTCGCTGCAGCTCGCCAACAACGAGACCGGCGCCGTCCAGCCGGTCGCGGACGCGGCGGCGCTGGCCCGCGAAGCCGGTGCGCTGTTCCACTGCGACGCGGTCCAGGCAGCCGGACGTATGGCCATCGATATGGTGGCGCTCGGCGCTGACTTGCTGAGCCTCTCGGCTCACAAGCTCGGCGGACCCAAGGGCGTCGGCGCGCTGGTGATCTCCGAGCGTGTCGCCGTGCGTCCGCTCATCAAGGGCGGCGGTCAGGAGCGGCGGTACCGTGCCGGTACCGAGAACCTCTCCGGCATTGCCGGTTTCGGCGCTGCGGCGCGGATCGCCCGCGATTTCGAGAGCGAGGCGCGGCGCGTCGGCAGATTGCGGGATGCCTTGGAGACGGGTGTGAGAAATCTTGCGCCGGAAGCCACAATCCATGGGCAGCGCGCGCTGCGCCTTCCCAACACCTCCTGCTTTTCTTTCCCGGAGCTGCGCGCCGAGACCCAGGTGATGGCGCTCGACTTGGCCGGCGTTGCGGTCGGCGCCGGCGCCGCCTGCTCCTCCGGAAAGGTGACGCCCTCGGAGGTCTTGACCGCCATGGGCGTTCCGCCCGCGGCCGCGGCCACGGCGATCCGCGTTTCTTTCGGCTGGGCGAGCGAAGAGCGAGATGTCGAGGTATTCCTCGACGCCTGGGGCGAAACGATCCGGCGCAGCCTGCGCTCGGCGCAGCCGGCGGCTTAAGCGGAGGCAAGGGATGAGCGGCTCGCGCCAGGACGGCAGCAATCGCGTAAAGCGGCCCATCTATCTCGACTATCAGGCAACCACGCCGCTCGATCCGCAGGTGCTCGAGATCATGATGCCTTACTTCACCGAGCGCTTCGGCAATCCGCATTCGGTCGACCACTTCTATGGCCACGAGGCGGAGGGCGCGGTCGAGACGGCACGTGGCGAGGTCGCTGAGGCCATCGGCGCCGACTCGCGCGAAGTCATCTTCACCTCGGGAGCGACGGAGTCCAACAATCTGGCGATCAAGGGTGCCGCGCGCTTCCGACGAGACGAGCGCGATCACGTCGTTACGGTGGCGACCGAGCACAAGTGCGTGCTGGAATCCTGCCGCCGCCTGGAGCGCGAAGGATTCGACGTCACCGTCTTGCCGGTCGAGCCTTCGGGTTTGATCGACCTCGAGCGGCTTGCCGAGGCCGTGACCGAGCGCACCGGCGTGGTGTCGGTGATGGCGGCCAACAACGAGATCGGCGTGCTGCAGCCGCTCGCCGAAATCGCCGAAATCGCACATGCCAAAGGTGCCTTGCTGCACAGCGATGCCGCCCAGGCGGTCGGCAAGGTGCCGCTCGACGTCGCCGCGCTCGGCATCGACCTGCTCTCGATCTCCGGACACAAGCTTTACGGTCCCAAGGGGATCGGCGCGCTCTTCATCCGCCGCCGCCCGCGGGTGCGCCTTGAGCCGTTGATCGATGGTGGTGGGCAGGAGCGTGGCCATCGCTCGGGCACCCTGCCGGCACCGCTCTGCGTCGGCTTGGGTGCGGCTTGCGCGCTCGCCGCTTCCGAGTTGGAGAGCGAGAGCACACGACTGGCACGGCTTCGCGATCGCCTGCTGGCGGCGTTAGAACGGCGGACCGGGGCGGTCCTGCTCAATGGCGACCGGGACCGCCGCCTGCCCGGAAACCTCAATCTCGCATTCGAGGGGACCGAGGCCGAAGCCTTGATCCGCGCCCTGCCGGAACTGGCGGTTTCGACCGGCTCGGCCTGTACCTCGGCCGAGGTCGAGCCCTCCTACGTGCTGCGCGCGCTGGGCCTCAGCGACGCCAGGGCGCACGCCAGCCTGCGCATCGCGATCGGCCGCATGACGACCGAAGCCGAAGTCGACACCGCCGCCGAGCTGCTTGCCGCTGCCGTCGCCGAGCAGCGCGCGAAGCCGGCTCGTGCCGTCGTTTGACAGCCGCGCCGGCGATGCTAGAGAGAGCGCCGTTTCGCTTTCGGAGCCCTCGATGCCCAAGATGACCTTTATCGAGAAAGACGGCACCCATCGCGAGGTGGAGGCGCCCCTCGGCCTGTCGGTACTGGAGATCGCTCAAAAGCACGACATCGACATCGAAGGCGCCTGCGAGGGCTCGCTGGCCTGCTCGACCTGCCACGTGATCGTCGAGCCGGACTGGTTCGACAAGCTGAAGACCGCCAGCGAGGACGAGGAGGACATGCTCGACCTCGCCTTCGGTCTCGCCAAGACGTCGCGGCTCGGCTGCCAGATCATCATGACCGAGGAGCTGGACGGCCTGACCGTCGCGCTGCCGAAAGAAACCCGCAACATGCTGGTCGGCTAGCCGGAATCGGCGGGCGCGCTCCTTGACCCCTGGCCAAAGCGGGGGGGCGGTCGGCCGCGTGGCGCTTGCGGTCGCCGCCCCGCCGCCTATATTCGGCGCCATGAATTGGCCGCTCCTCGACGATCTTCCGGCCGGAAGCCGAATATTGGCAGCGATGTCGGGCGGGGTGGACTCCTCGGT
>JBOHKJ010000457.1:0-5816 GCA_050728975.1 Kiloniellales bacterium
CTTCCGGCCGACAGCCCCAATTGTCGGACCGGAAGGCGGTCGCGAAATCGTCCTGCTCGCCGACAGCTTCAACGGCAGCTTCGAGCCGGAGAACCTTCAGGCGGCGCTACAGGTGCTGGTCGCCGGAGGCTATCGCGTGCATCTCCCGCTAGCGGTCGACGGCAGCAACCGCCCGCTGTGCTGCGGGCGGACCTTTCTGGCCGCCGGACTGGTCGAGCAGGCGCGGGTCGAGCTGGAGCGCTTGGCGGGAACGCTTGCGCCCTACGTAGCGCGCAAGTTCCCTATCGTCGGACTGGAGCCCTCCTGCCTGTTGACGCTGCGCGACGAGGTGCTGGCGATACTGCCCGGCGCCGAGAGCGAAGCCTTGTCGAAGCACGCGCTGCTGTTCGAAGAATTCCTGGCCGCCGAGGCCAAGGCCGGTTGCCTCGCCTTGCCGCTGAGGCCGCTGGCGCAGCGTAGGGCCCTGTTGCACGGTCATTGCCACCAGAAGGCATTTGCCGCCCTTGGAGCAGTAGAGACTGTGCTAGGCATGATCCCGGACCTGCGTGTTGAGACACTGGGGGGCAGCTGCTGCGGCATGGCGGGGGCCTTCGGCTATTGCGCCGAGACCTACGAGATATCGATGAAAATGGGCGAAATGACCCTGTTGCCCGCGGTCCGCGCGACAAGCCAAGACACCCTGCTGGTTGCCGACGGGACATCCTGCCGGCACCAGATCAAGGACGGCACCGGTCGGGAGGCCCTTCACGTCGCCCGCGTACTGGCACAAGCTTTGGGTTGAGAAGTCGGAGAGCGACGCCAATGGACGACAACAAACCTGAGATCGGGCCGCGTGAGGCGACGGAACAGCATGACGAGCGTCCGGCAGTGACGCCGATTGCCCGAACCTCGCTTCACAACCAACTCGTGACGCGCTTGCGCGACCTGATCATAGAAGGGGAGCTCGCCCCTGGGGTCCGCATTCCGGAGCGCAGTCTCTGCGAGCGCTTCGGCGTCTCCCGGACGCCCTTGCGCGAGGCCCTCAAAGTCCTGGCATCCGACGGCCTGCTGGAGTTGCTGCCCAACCGCGGCGCAATTGTCGCTCGCGTCACCGAGGCGGATATCGAAGAGCTCTTTCCGGTGATGGGTGCGCTCGAAGCGCTCGCTGGCGAGTTTGCCTGCGCCCGCATCACCGAGGAAGAGTTGGCCGAGGTTCGCGCGCTCCACTATCAAATGGTGCTACATCATCGGCGCCGCGAGCTGCCGGCTTACTTCCGCCTCAATCAAGCCATCCACGGCAAGATCCTGGAAGCGGCGCGCAACCCGACACTCTCTCGGCTTTACATGAGCCTTGCCGGACGGGTGCGACGGGCGCGCTACCTCGCCAACATGACGCCCACGCGCTGGGATCGGGCAGTGGAGGAGCATGAGGCGATTCTGGACGCGCTCGCGGCACGTGACGGCGCCCGCATGGCAGGCATTCTCAAGCAGCATTTGGCCGGAAAGTGCGCAACCGTGATCGATACCTTGCGGCAGGAGGCAGCCGACACGCCGACCGTCGGCGACAGGACGACGGGTACCGCGGCGCAGTAACGCGAGGGTTTCGCGAAAAGAAAAACGGCGGCCCTCGATCCGAGAGCCGCCGATTCTCGTTGCCGGCAATTCAGGAAGCTACGCCCCCTGTCACTCCACCTTCAAATTGGCGGCCGAATTCTTGCCGCGCTGGGTGACCACTTCGAAGCTGACCTTCTGGCCTTCCTCCAGGCGATCCAGGCCCGCCGCCTGCACGGCGGTAATGTGGACAAAGACGTCGCGAGAACCATCCTCGGGCGCAATAAAGCCATAACCCTTGACCGGGTTGAACCATTTCACGGTGCCGATAGCCAAAACAAGTTCCTTCCTTGGTCAAAGTCGTAGCCCGCTACCTGCCGGCCGGCGGGCAGCGACAATCTCAGCTCAGCTCGAGGTCTTGGAGGTCGCGGGTGGCGTCGCCAAGGCAAGGCAAAGCGCGGATTGGTGACGCTATTTGGCACCGGGCCGCGACTGGGGTCAAGGTCGCGCGGATCGAACGTCCGTTACGTCCAGGTGTCGATCAGGTGCAGGAAGGAGCCCATGACAGCACCGCGTCGCGCGCCGCTGGGCCCGAGGTCGCGGCCTCTCGAATCGCGCGCCGAGAACAGCGGCTCGCGGTCGTCCGGCGGGCGCGCCTCGACGAAATGAAACTCGTGACCACGGAAGCGCTGTCCGCGCCGACCCAGCGGACCGTCCGAAGCAAGCGTCGCTTCGCGGTAGCCCAGCGTGCGGCGCGGTGTGGCGAAGCTGCTTTCGATCGGCAACAGATCGGTCATGGCGTGGCGCTCTCCCGAGGCGTCGACGAGCCCGCGCCCCAACACCAGATATCCGCCGCACTCGCCGTAGATCGTCACCCCGCGCGCCGCCGCCGCACGCAAGCCGGCCCCGAAGCCCGCGGCAGCGGAAAGCGCTGCGGCGTGCAGCTCCGGATAGCCACCCGGCAGATAGACGGCGTCCGCCGACTCCTCCGGCGCTTCGTCGGCGAGCGGCGAAAAGAATGACAGCGTCGCGCCCTGCTTCCGCCAGCCTTCGATCGTGGCCGGATAGAGGAAAGCGAAGGCGCGGTCGCGCGCCACCGCGATGTGCTGGCCCAGCGGCGGAAGCGCCGATGCCCTGGCACTGGAGCCGACGATGCCCGGGCGCGCCAATTGCTGCAGCATCTCCAGGTCGAGCTGTGCCGCGGCCCAGACCGCCGCGCGGGCGAGGAAATCTTCCAGTGCCGGATGCTCCGCGGCTTGCACCAGACCCAGGTGGCGCTCCGGCAGCGTCAGCGCCGGGTCGCGCGGCAGAAAGCCAAGGATGGGAATCCCGAGCGGCGCGCAAGCCTCGGAGAGAATTCGTCTATGCGCCTCGCTGCCCACGGCGTTGAAAATCAGGCCGGCGAGCGTGACGTCCGCGCGATGCTGCGCGTAGCCGGCCACCAGCGCCGCCGCCGAAGCGCCGAGGCCCTTGGCGTCGACCAGCAGCACCACCGGCCAGCCGGTCGCCACCGCAAGATCGGCGGTCGAGCCGCCGCCGGGCGCGGCCCCGTCGAAGAGACCCATGACGCCTTCGCCGATCACCAGCGCGGCGCCCGCGCCGGCCTCGGTCGCAGTCGCGGCCAGCGTCTCGGGCCGCATCGCCCAGCCGTCGAGATTGAAGCAAGGCCGGCCGCTGGCCACTGCGTGGAAGGCGGGGTCGATGAAATCGGGGCCGGCCTTCACCGAAGCCACGACAACGCCGCGCTCGCGCAGAGCACGCAGCAGCGCGAGCGTAACCAGTGTCTTGCCGGCGCCCGACGCAGGGGCGGCGATCCAGAGACCGCGCGCCATCACTCGGCCGCGCGCTTGTCGCGCTTGGCGCTGTCGAGCGGATCGGGATCGAGGACCCGGCCGGCCAGCGCCCCCAGCCAGTCGAGGCCGGCGCGCAGCGCAACTGCACGGCCGACAACGAACAGTGCCGGCGGCTCGATGCCGGCGGCGGCGGCCTCGGCCACGCAGCGCTGAAGCGTCGATTCCAGCACCCGCTGCGCGTCGGTGGTGGCCTTGCTGACCAGCGCCACGGGCTCGTCCGGCGAGCGTCCCGCAGCCATCAGGTTGGCTGAGATTGCCGCCAGATGCTTCAGCGCCATATAGAAGACCAGCACGGGGGCGCCTTGCGCCAGCGCCTGCCAGTTAAGGCCGTCCGGCACTTCCCCGGTGACGCCGTGGCCGGTGACGAAGGTGACCGCCGAGTTGATCTCGCGGTGAGTCAAGGGGATGCCGGCCGCCGCCAGGCCGCCGATCGCTGCCGATAATCCCGGGATGACGCGGAACGGCACTCCGGCCGCCACCAGCGCCAGGGCCTCCTCCCCGCCGCGGCCGAAGACGAAGGGATCGCCGCCCTTGAGGCGCAGCACCCGCTTGCCGGCGCGGGCCAGCTCGATGAGGCGCAGCGAGATGTCGGCCTGTTTCGGCGAGGGCTTGCCGCCGCGTTTACCCGCATAGAGCCGCTCGGCCCCCGGCTGGGCGAGCGCCAGAATCTCCTCCGAGACCAGGGCGTCGTAGACCACCACCTCGGCTTGGCGGAGCGCGTCGAGCGCGGCCAGGGTCAGGAGGCGCGGGTCGCCCGGTCCGGCGCCCACCAGCCAGACCCAGCCGGGCTCGAAGGCCGGAAAGGCCAGCGGCAGCCGAAATCCGTCGGAGCTGTCGGGTGTCGTCATCGGCGGCATCCTACGACCCGCGCACGCCACGCGCCTAGCCATGCCACGGCCGCGATTTGTAGAATGGCGCCATGGCTGAACCGCCCGAGCGGCCGCTGCGGCGCGGCTGGACCACCGGCGCCTGCGCGACCGCTGCCGCCACGGCGGCCTTCGCGGCGCTGCAAACCGGCCGCTTTCCCGATCCCGTCGAGATCCGCCTGCCGCGCGGCGAGCGGCCGAGCTTTCCGCTTGCGCTCCAGGAGCTGGAGGGCGAGCGCGCCCGGGCCGGAATCGTCAAGGACGCCGGCGACGACCCCGACGTGACCCACGGCGCACTGATCGTCGCGGCCGTGCGGCGGCTGAATATCGGCAGCGATGTCCGCTTCCTCGCCGGCAAGGGCGTGGGAACGATCACCCGGCCGGGCCTGCCGCTGGCGGTCGGCGAGCCGGCGATCAATCCCAAGCCGCGCGAGATGATCCGCGACAATCTGCGGGCGCTTGCCGGCACGCTCGGCACGAGCGCCGATCTCGAGGTCGAGATCTCGATTCCCGAGGGCGAGGCGCTGGCGCTCAAGACCTGGAACCCGCGCCTCGGCATCGTCGGCGGCCTCTCGGTGCTCGGCACGACGGGAATCGTCGTCCCCTACTCCTGCAGCGCCTGGATCCATTCGATCCATCGCGGCATCGACGTCGCCCGCGCGGTCGGCCGCAGCCATGTCGCGGCCGCGACCGGCGCCACCACCGAGGCGGCGGTGAAAGCGCGCTACGGCCTGCCCGACGAGGCGCTGATCGACATGGGCGATTTCGTCGGCGGCATGCTGAAATACCTGCGCAGGCATCCGCTGCCGCGTCTCACCATCGCCAGCGGCTTCGGCAAGCTGGTGAAGCTCGCCGACGGTCACCTGGATCTCCACTCCAAGCGCAGCCAGGTCGACCTCGGCCACCTTGCGGCCTGGGCGGCGGCGGAGAGCGGCGATGCAGCCTTGGCGAGCGCGATCGTCGAAGCGAACAATGCCGGCGCCGCGCTGGAGCTGGCGGAGCGCGCCGGTTGCCCGCTCGGCAGCATCGTCGCGCGCCGGGCGCGCGAGACGGCGCTGGCCCAGCTCGCCGGCGAGACCGCGGTCGAGATTCTGGCCTACGACCGCAGCGGACGGCTGGTCGGCGAGGCGCCGGCGTGAGCGAACAGACGAGGCGCCAGCGTGAACCGACGTAATCGCCGCCTGCTGTTGCTGGCCGGCACGGCGGAAGCCCGCACGCTGGCCGAGCGGCTGGCCGAGCGCAAGGACATGGAGACGATCGTCTCGCTGGCAGGCGCGACCCGCGCGCCGGCGCGCTATCCGGGCCAAGTCCGCAGCGGCGGCTTCGGCGGCGCTGCGGGCCTTGCGCGCTATCTCAAGAGCGAGCGCATCGACCTGCTGGTGGACGCGACGCACCCTTACGCGGCCACCATGTCGGACAATGCCGCCACGGCCGCAGAACGAGCCGAGATTCCGCGCCTGCTCTACGCGCGCCCGGCGTGGCAAAAGCAGGCGGGCGACAAGTGGCTCGAAGTCGCCGACGCGGCGGAGGCAGCGCGCGCGCTCGGCGATCTCGGAAAGCGCGTGTT
>JBOHKJ010000458.1:0-2400 GCA_050728975.1 Kiloniellales bacterium
GCAGCGTGGCAAGCGCGCCGGTATCGGCCAGCACCAGGCGCGGCTGGTGGAAGGCGCCGATCAGGTTCTTCCCGCGGCGGCTGTTGATCGCTGTCTTGCCGCCTACCGAGCTGTCGACCTGGGCGAGGAGCGTGGTCGGTATCTGGACGTAGTCGAGACCGCGCAGCGTCACCGCGGCGGCAAACCCGGTGAGATCGCCGACCACGCCGCCGCCGAGCGCAACCAGCAGGCTGCCGCGGTCGACCTTCATCTCCAGCAGGCGGTCGATCAGCGCCTCCAGCTCGGCGAAGGATTTGCTCTCTTCGCCCGGCGGCACGACCAGGGCTTGATAGGCGATGCCGGCCTCGTCCAGCGATCGCTCGAGCGCGGCCAGATGCAGCCGCGCGACCGTGCTGTCGGTTACGACGACCGTTCGCTGTCCCGGCGCCAAGGCAGCGATCTCCTCGCCTGCGCTGGCGATCAGGCCGGCGCCCACGGCGACCTCGTAGCTGCGCTCGCCAAGCGAGACCGTCAGGCGCTCCGCGACCTCGACGCTCATGATCGAACGTCACCGCTCTCGGCGATGGCCTCCCGGTCCAGGCGCAGGTGATCGGCGAGCGCCGTCAGCACCCGATCGACCGTCGTCTCCGGCGGTCCCTCGGCGCTGTCGACTACGATGTTGGCCTTGGCATAGACCGGATAGCGCTCGGCGATCAGCTTTTCCAGCACGGCGCGCGGCTCGTCGTTCTTGAGGAGCGGGCGCGTGTTGCGCCTGCTGGTGCGCGTCAGCAGCAGATCGACACCGGCACGCAGCCAAACCGAAATGCCGCGCGCGTGAATCTGCGCCCGGGTATCGGGGTCCATGAAGGAGCCGCCGCCGCTCGCCAGCACGTGGACCGGCTGATCGAGCAGACGGGCGATCACCCGCCGCTCGCCGTCGCGGAACGCGGCCTCGCCGTGACGCTCGAAGATCTCGGAGATCGAACAGCCGGCTGCCGCCTCGATCTCGCTGTCCGCGTCGACGAACGGCAGCTTCAGGCGCGCCGCCAGGCGCCGCCCGATGGAGCTCTTGCCGGCTCCCATCAGGCCGACCAGAACGATCGTCTTGGGGGGCCGGATGGCAGCGGTATCGGGCATGGATTCTCGGCTTCTTCGCTGGTCGTCGTCTTGGGGCGACACCTGAGCCGCCGCCGGTCGCCCGCCCCGGGGTCCGTGCGCGATTGCCTCAGCCGGCGGCCGTCGATAGACTGCCGCCAATTCGCCATGGTCCGAACCTACCATGAGGGGGCCAATGCGGTACATCTTCGCCGCGCGGAGCGCCCAGCAGCCGTTCGCATGCCTCGCGCGCTGCCGCCAAGCCTAGCCAAGCCGGTTCGCTACGGCGCTGCGGCGCCTTCGCCCGATCCCTTCTACTGCAGAGCCATGTGTCGTTGAGCCATGTCCAAATCCATCCTCGTGCTTTTCGTTCTTGTCCTCGGTGCGCTGCTGGGCGGCGCTCTGTTCCTCATGACCTGGGAGATCCCGGCTCCCAATGCGCCGGTCGAGAAGGTGCTTCCGGATGATCGCTTTCCGAGCTAGAGCGGGTCGGGCCTTGGCTCGAGCGTGTGGGCCGATTCCAGGGATGCTTGCGGGGGCATCGGTGGCGCTGTTGCTGGCCGCAGCGCCGGCTTCGGCCCAGCAATCGGATAGCGGGCCGATCCAGCTCCTGCCGCGGCCCGGAGAAGGCCCGCCGCCGCTCTCGGATCGCGCTCCGAGCCCGGGCGCACCGGGCGGATCGGGCGTGCCGCTCCCGCAGACCCAGACGCCTTCGACCTCCCCGTCGACGGCACCGCGCACGGTTCAGGGCATCGAGATCAATCCGCTCGGCGAGATCGCTCCCGGCGCGCTCGGCACGCTGACGTCCGATGGGGGTGGATTGGGCGCCGACCTCTGGCAGGGCAGCCATCGGGCGACGCTCCTGCGCCTGCTGAAAAAACTGCCGGCGCCGCTCGCTTCTCCTGCGGCAAGCGATCTTGCGCGCCGCCTGCTGCTGACCGCCGCGGCGACGCCCGAAGGCGCCGGCGACGAGGGCGCGCTGCTCGATGCCAGGATCGAGCGGCTTTCGGCCCTGGGTGCGCTCGCCGATCTCCGGCAGCTGCTGGCAGTCGTCCCGCGCACACTGGAAAGCGCGGTGGTGGCGCAGGCAAAGGTCGAAGTGGCGCTGCTCGCCGGCGACGACGATGCAGCCTGCCGCGAAGTCACCAACAACCTTTCGCTCTACAGCCAGCAGCTGTTCTGGCAGAAGGCCTCGATCTACTGCCAGCTTCGCGCCGGTCAGCGCGACCAGGCGCGGCTCGGCCTCGACCTGCTGCGCGAACAGGGAGGCATCGAAGACGACCGGCCTTTCGCCAGCCTCGTCGAGTCGATGGCCGGGCAATCGGG
>JBOHKJ010000459.1:0-4699 GCA_050728975.1 Kiloniellales bacterium
TTCCTTCGGAGCATCAGCCCCTGGGCCTTTTGCTCCGGCGTTCGCGCCAGCTCCACCGTGAAGGCGTGGCTCTGGCCGCCTGCGGTCTCGATGGCGAGCCGGTCGGTCTCGAAGGATACCAGTGCCCGCTGGGCGGCGCTCGGCGCGAGCACCGATAGCACGAGTACGGCCGCGGCCAGCGAAAGCGAGGCGGCGAGCCAGCCTCGCCAGCCGTGAACGCGACGTACAGTCATCCGGCTCGGACCTTTCTGGCGATCTCGCTGTTGGCGGTCATCGACGGCTCGGGTCATCCATTGCGTGGGGAGATTGCGCCCCAGACGGTGGCGCCGGGTCAAGGCACGCAGGATTCTGTCCGTCGGGTCGGGCAGCCGTGCCACCGGCCACGGCTCCCGGAGTCGTTGACGGCAACTCGTTTATACGAGTAATTACCGTATATTATCGTGCGTTCTTAATAAAACAGTGATTCGGCGTTGTTTTTTTGCCAGCACGGCCAACATCGCTGCGGATATTCCCTGCCGTGCCGCAGCGGCAGCTTGCATTCGATAGCCGGCGTGGCACTCTCAGCGCGCCGTGGCTTCGCTGGGAGGCCGGGAATCGAGGGGGAAAGCGCCGACGCCATGACCGACTATCCGAGTTTTGGCCGTCTGGCCGTGCCTTCCCTGCTCCTCGCCGCTGCCCTTCTGCTTCCGGCCTGCGCCCAGCAGAACCTCCAGCCGGCCCAGACCGGCGGCAATCAGCAGCAACAAGCCAGCGGCGGGCTGGCCGAGGCGGAAGCCCTTCACGCTCAGGCGGTTCTCTACGACAGCGAGGGCAGCAAGGCCGAAGCGCGCAAGGCTCACGAGGCGGCTCTCGCCGCCGCGCGGCGGGCGACCGCCAGCGACAGCCCGGCCACGGTCGTCTACCTGAACTATCTCGCCGCCAGCCAGCACGCCTCGGGAGATCGGGCAGGCGCCGAGGCCACCTACAGGCAGGGCCTCGAGATCCTGGAAACCAAGCAGGGCAAGGATCATCCCGACATCGCCGCGCAGCTCACCAGCCTGGCGCTGCTCTACGACGACCAGCGGCGCTACGGCGATGCCGAGCCGCTGCTGCAGCGCTCGCTCGCTATCGTCGAGGAGGGCAAAGGTCCCGAGAGCCCTGAGGCGGCGATCGCCTCGACCAACCTGGGTCTCTTTTTTCTCGCCCGGGCCCGCTATGCCGAGGCCGCGCCGCGGCTCGCCCGCGCGCTGGCGATTCGCGAGAAGCGTCTGACGCCCGACCATCCGGACCTGATCCGATCGATTCACAACATGGGCATGCTCTATCGCAACCAGGGGCGGCCGCGCGACGCCATCCCCTACTACGAGCGAATTGTGGCTTCGGTCGAGAAAACGCTCGGCCCCAATCACATCAGCCTTGCCGCCAGCCTCGACAACTATGCCGCGGTCCTGCTCGAGGCCGGGCGCTGGTCGGAAGCCCAGGAGGCCGAGGCGCGGGCGCGCGCGATCCAGACCCAGGCGCTCGGTCAGTAGGAGTCGCTTCGCTAGGAGCCGCTCGCGCGCCGGTCGCCGCCGCCGGACAGGGTAAATGCACCGCTAACCGTCTTTGCGCGGCGCTCCAATTCCTAGCTGCGCTGCGCGCGGCCACAAAGCGGTCACAAGGTTTTCCAATTTTCAACGAATTGCGGACTAAGCTTTCGTCCTGCGAAGGCGCGAGCCGCTGACGTCCTGTCGGCAGCCTGGGTCGCCCAAGCGGCAGGTAGCCCTTGGATGTGAAAAAGATGGTTCAGAAAGCACTGGTGAACACCGTCGGTGTCCTGCTCTTGGCCACGATGGTGCTGGTTCCCGTAGTCCTGTTCGGCGCGTTCCTGCTTTAGCGAGCGCAGTAGCCTTCCGAGACTTCCGCCGGCGATCCCCGTTCTTCGGGGATGGCCCGGGCGGCTCTAGTCATTGCCCTCGCCCGCCCCGCACCCGTTGCCAAGCCGCCACGCGCGGTGGTCTTGTAGCCGCCAGCTTGCAAGGGCCGGTGGGGCATGGCAGACGGCGACATTTCCGAACCCGAATCCAGCGACCGCGCGCCCACGGTGCGGCTTCATGCCGCGCGCCTGGTCTACGGCGGCAGCGCGCTGTTCGACGATCTCGACCTCACACTGCCGGCGGGCGAGACGACCTGCCTGCTTGGCCCATCGGGGGTCGGCAAGACTTCACTGCTGCGCCTGATCGCCGGCCTCGCCCACGGCGCGGTCGGCAGCGCGGTCGACGGGGAAGGACGGCCCCTTGCCGGACGGGTTGCCTATCTCGCTCAGCAGGATCTGCTGCTCCCTTGGCTCTCGGCCCTCGGCAACGCGACCTTGGGCGCCCGCCTGCGCGGCGAGGCGATGACGCCGGAGCTGCTAGCCCTCGCTCGCGGGCTGTTGGCCGAGGTCGGGCTGTCCGGCGCCGAGGCGACACGGCCAGCCGAGCTATCGGGCGGAATGCGCCAACGGGTGGCCCTCGCGCGCACTTTGATGGAAGCGCGCCCAGTGGTGCTGATGGACGAGCCTTTTTCCTCGCTCGACGCCATCACCCGTCTCGCGCTTCAGGATCTGGCCGCGCGGCTGCTGGCCGGGCGAACCGTGCTGCTGGTGACTCACGATCCGCTCGAAGCGTTGCGTCTCGGTCAGCGCGTGCAGGTCATGGCGGGGCGCCCGGCGCGGCTCGACCAGGCGATCGTTCCGCCCGGCGTGCCGCCCCGCGACCCGGCATCGCCGGCGCTCCTGAGCCTGCAGGCGGAGCTGCTGTCGCGCCTCGCCCGCGCCCGGGCAGTTGCAGCCTGAGCCGCGATGGCCCTGCTCCGCCCGCTCGTGATCTTCGCCGGTCTGCTCGCGCTCTGGCAGGCCATCGTCTGGTTGAGCGGGGTCGAGCCCTTCATCCTGCCCGGACCCTGGGCGGTGCTTCTTGCGTTGGTCGCGCAGTGGCAGAGCCTCGCCCAGCACGCCGCGGTGACGCTTTCGGAGATCGCGGTCGGGCTGCTGCTGGGGCTGCTGCTCGGTTGCGCCTCGGCACTGGCAATCGCCAGCTTCCCGCCGGCACGGCGCTGGCTACTGCCGCTCTTGGTCATCAGTCAGGCGATTCCGGTCTTCGCCATCGCACCCTTGCTGGTGTTGTGGCTCGGCTACGGGATGCCGTCCAAGATCGCCATGACCATGATGATCATCTACTTTCCGGTCACAGCCGCCTTCTCCGACGGCCTGCGCCGGACTGAGCCGGGCTGGCTCGACCTCGCCCAGACTATGAGCGCCAGCCGCTGGCGTACGCAGTTTCATATCCGCATCCCGGCGGCCCTGCCGGCGCTCGCTTCCGGTATTCGCGTGGCGACGGCGGTTGCGCCCATCGGCGCCGTGGTTGGCGAGTGGGTCGGCTCGAGCGCCGGGCTCGGCTATGCCATGCTGCAAGCCAACGCGCGCTTCCAGACCGACCGCCTGATGGCGGCCCTGTTCCTGCTGGCGATGATCGCGCTTACATTTTATTACGTCGTCGACTGGAGCTTGCGGCGCGCCCTGCCCTGGCAACCCGACACGGCCACGCGGGCGGAGGACTAACAATCCCATGAGCGAGCATCGCCAACGCACGGCAGCGCACTTCTCGCGCCACGCCGAGGCCTATCGCCACAGCCCTACCCACGCCTACGGCGACGATCTCGAGCTCGTCGCCAGGTTGGCCGTGGCGAAACCCGGCGAACGTGCGCTCGACGTCGCCTGCGGTGCCGGGCACACCACGGTCCGCATCGCCAAGGATGGCGCGCGTGTGACCGCCATCGATATCGCGCCGGGCATGATTGCGACCACCCTGTCGCTCGCTGCCGAGCGCGGGCTGGCCGAAAGGGTCGATGCTGTGCTTGCCGAAGCCGCGGCGATGCCGTTCTCTGAGGGCAGTTTCGATCTCGTCACCTGCCGGATCGCGCCGCATCACTTTGCCAACGCGCCGGCCTTCCTCAAAGAGGTCGGCCGGGTCCTCAAGCCGGACGGGCGGCTGGTTCTGGAGGACAGTGTGGCGCCGTCAGTCCCGGCGGTCGCTGCTTTTCTGGAGGCCTTGGAGGTGCGGCGCGATCCCACCCACGTTCACAGTCTCACGGATGCCGAATGGCGCGCGGGCATCGCCGGCGCCGGACTCGCTATCGTCGCCGAGGCCCTCTACGAGAAGATCCACCCCTTCGCTCCCTGGCTGGCCCGCGTCGGACTGGACGATGTCGAGGCCGCTACGATCGAGCGCGAAATCCTGACCGCCTCCGCGCAGGTCAAGGCCGCATTGTTCGAGATTGCCGAAGAACGAGTCGTCAACTACAGCGACCACAAGTTGATCCTGCACGCTAAGAAGCCGACGGCCTGAGGCATCTGCTCCGCAAGCGCTTGCCCGGCGGCCCTTCGGACTCTAAGGTTTCGCCCCAAGTCGACCCGGAAGGCAGGAATCGGACGGCGGCCCGGGAGTTGGGGGAGTACAAGAACGGTGGTCTACCTGGTCAGCAGCAGCGCCGTGCTGTTCCTCTTCTGGCTGCTCCTCTCTGGATTTTTCACCCCTTTCCTGATCTCCGCCGGGATCCTCTCGGCCGTGGCATCGGTGGCGCTCGCCCATCGCATGACCGTGGTCGATCGCGAGGGACATCCGGTCCACCTCACGTGGCGGGCGATCCCCTACTGGACCTGGCTGGTGAAGGAGATCGCCAAGTCCGGGTGGAGTGTGGC
>JBOHKJ010000460.1:0-11141 GCA_050728975.1 Kiloniellales bacterium
GCATTGCCGGCAACGCCTTTGCCCTGCATTTACCTTGGGTCGCTGCGCCGGAGAAGTACTTATCGGCGACACCGACCGGCGCATTGGCCAAGCGCTCTCCACTCTTGGCCATCATGGGTCGTTGGCCACTCTAGACAGAAAGTCGCGCTAATTCGGTGCCATTCCGGGGACAGTCGCAATAATCAAGGGATTCCAGTCGCAGTGACCGTGGCCGCGGCTGGCCGAAAGTGGCAAAACGCCTGGGTTAGGAGTCTCAATAATTGAGGCGCCCTTCATTTGTAGGGCGAGCTCGCTCCGTTTACGACGATTCCCACGGATGCGCGTGCCCGCGTTGCCGACGCCCGGCTGCCGGCTTGTCGCAGGGGAGAAACCGTCCCCGGCCCGGTTCGGCCACCAGCTTGCCATCCCGAAAGACCACCTCGCCGCGGGAAACGGTCAGTACCGGCCAGCCAGTGACCTTGAGTCCTTCGTAGGGCGTGAAGTCGACGTTGTGATGAAGGCGCTCGCTGGAGATGACCGTCTCGCGCTCCGGGTCCCAGAGGACGAGATCGGCATCGGCGCCGATCGCGATGCTGCCCTTGCGCGGAGCGAGGCCGTAGATCTGCGCCGGTCTGGTCGCGGTGAGAGCGACGAAGCTGTGAACGTCGATCCGGCCCTCGGTCACCCCGCCTGAGAAAAGCAGAGGAAGACGCGTCTCGATTCCCGGCACGCCGTTGGGGAGGTAGCGGAACGGCGTATCGGGTCCCGGCGTCGAGCTGCCCTTCCGGTCGCTGTAGCGGCTCGGCGCATGATCGGAGGAGACGACTTGAAACAGGCCGCTCCGCAGCGCCGTCCAGAGCACCTCCTGATTGGCCTTGTCACGCGGCGGCGGGCTGCACAGGCAACTCCTGCCCGCGACGCCGGGCCGCGCGAGATCGTCCTCGGTCAGGAACAGGTATTGCGGGCAGGTCTCAGCGTAGATTCCGAGGCCGCGCGCCTGGGCGGCGCGGATCTGCTCGACGGCCTCGCGGCCGGAGACGTGCACGATCAGGATCGGCACGTCGACGATTTCGCTGAGGCTGATCGCGCGGTGCGTCGCCTCGCGCTCGACCGCCATGGGACGAGAGACGGCGTGATAGTAGGGCGCGGTCAGGCCGGCCAGCTCCAGCTGCTCGGTCAGCCAGCCTATGGCGTCGCTGTTCTCGGCATGGACCATGACTAGTGCGCCGTGGCGCCGGGCCACGGCCAGAACCTCGATCACCTGGCGGTCATCGAGCTTCAGCTCGTCATAGGTCATGTAGATCTTGAAAGAGGTGTAGCCCTCCGCGATCAGCGCCGGCAGCTCCTGCCCCAGGACCTGGGCAGTAGGATCCGACACGATCAGGTGGAAGGCATAGTCGATCACCGCTTTGCCCTCGGCGCGCCGGTGATACTCCTCGACCGCGGCGCGCAGCGACTGGCCTCGCAGCTGGCAGGCAAAGGGAATGACCGTCGTCGTGCCGCCCGCCGCCGCGGCGATCGTTCCGCTGCGGAAGTCGTCGGCGGAGATCGATCCGTCGGCCGAGAGCTGGTCGAGATGGCAATGGGCATCGACCCCGCCCGGGAGGACCAACAGGCCGGCCGCGTCGATTTCCTCGCCGCCGGGCGCAAGCCCGCGGCCAAGCGCGACGATTCGCCCGTCGGTGACGCCGATGTCGGCTTCGAAGCGATCGACGGCCGTGATTACCGTGCCGTTACGAACGACGAGGTCGAACTCGGCCATGGGAGGCATCTCCGCTTCCGGTCGACCCGCGGCGCGGGCCCTAACCCGGCGTGCGGTTGTCGCGCAGCGGGCCGCCCAGCTTACAAGCGCAAAGAGCGCTCTGCCAGCCGGCAGCCCGGCAGCTCGACGGGAACGAAGGTCCGCGAACGCTGCGCCGCTATGGCCGCCCTTGCCCGGTCACGCCGCCATGCGAAGCTTGGGCTCGCGCTGCCAGACGCGCAGCCTGCGGCACGCCCGGACGAAGGTCGTTGCGTCGGCCGGGCTCTTGAGCTGGATCAAGCCCTCGTCGCCGTCGCTCCGGGCGCCGGCCTTCTCCAGAAGGGGAGCTGCGGCGCTGACATAGGCGATGAGCTTCTGGTGCGCGAAGGCGTCGGCGACGAAGTCGCGCGCGGCCGGCTCGCTCGCCAGCGCCCTCGCGCCGCGCTCGGAGATCAGGAGCGCGACCGCGTCGTAGAGGACCGAGGGAGCGCCATCGAGTCGCTGGTCAGCCTCGATCCAGGAGCCGTCGCGCGCCTCCACGCCGCCGACCGTCGGTGCCACCAGCTCCAGCGTCGCGCCTTCTGCATCGAGGGCCTTCTTGAGGGCCTTCAGCAGCGGCCCGTCGGCGCCGTCGGTGACGACCACGCCGACCTTGCGGCCCGCGAAGCTGTCGGGCCCGTTCAGCAGGATGCTGAGCGCCGGCGACCTCGCAAGGTCTTGGCGTGTCGGCCGCGCCGCCTCGGCAGGCTTCGGCATCTCCCGCAGTCGCAAGCCCTGGGCCACGGCCTTCGCCAGATCTTCGTCGACATTGCGGAGGTGCCCCACCATGCGGGCACGGATGGCCGGCGTCTCCACCTTGCTCAGCTCGAAGGTGAAGGCCGAGGCGATGTGCGCCTGCTCGACCTCGGTCTGGCTGATGTAGAACTGGCGGGCCTGACTGTAATGGTCGGCAAAGGTTTCGGAGCGCATGCGCAGCTTCTCACCTTTCACTTCCTCGGGATGGCTGCGGAAGCCCTTGTCGGGCGCTTCGCGCGGTCCACCCGCCCGGCCGCCCCAGGAGTTCGGCTCGTAGTTGGCTCGCCCGGTGGGATTGAGCATGGCCATGTGGCCGTCCTGCTGGAGGGTGTGGAAGGGGCACTTCGGCGCGTTTATCGGCAGATGGGTGAAGTTGGGCCCGCCGAGGCGCTTCAGTTGCGTGTCGAGGTACGAGAAGTTGCGCCCTTGCAGCAGTGGATCGTCGGTGAAATCCACGCCGGGAACGATATTCTGAGTGCAGAAGGCGACCTGTTCGGTCTCGGCGAAGAAGTTGTCTACGCAGCGGTCGAGCACGAGTCGGCCGACGCGCTGCACCGGAACTTCCTCCTCGGGAACGATCTTTGTGGGGTCGAGCACGTCGAAGGCGAAGCTTTCGGCGAACTCTTCGTCGAAAAGCTGCAGGCCGAGTTCCCATTCGGGAAAGCTGCCTGCTTTGATCGCGCCCCAGAGGTCGCGGCGGTGGAAGTCGGGGTCCGCGCCGTTGATCTTCACGGCCTCGTTCCACACCACCGACTGCAGGCCGAGCTTCGGCTTCCAATGGAATTTGACGAAGGTCGAGCGACCCTTGGCATCGATCAGGCGGAAGGTGTGGACGCCGAATCCCTCCATGAAACGAAACGATCGGGGGATCGTGCGATCCGACATGATCCACAGCGCCATGTGGATGCTTTCGGGGGCCAGCGAGATGAAGTCCCAGAAGTTGTCGTGGGCGGTCTGGGCCTGCGGGAAGCCGCAGTCGGGTTCCTGCTTGGCGGCATGGATGATGTCGGGAAACTTGATGGCGTCCTGGATGAAGAATACCGGAATGTTGTTTCCGACGATGTCCCAGTTGCCCTCACGCGTGTAGAGCTTGACCGCGAATCCGCGGACATCGCGCGCCAGGTCGGGCGAGCCCTTGTTGCCGGCCACGGTCGAGAAGCGGACGAAGGCCGGGGTCTTCTGCCCTGCGCGCTGGAAGGGGTCCGCCCTGGTGACGTCCTTCAGCGGCTCGTAGTTCTCGAAGTAGCCGTGCGCGCCGAAGCCGCGCGCATGGACGACCCGCTCCGGGATGCGCTCATGATCGAAGTGGAACAGCTTGTCCCGGAAATGGAAGTCTTCCAGCGCAGACGGGCCGCGGGTGCCGATCCGGAGCGAGTTCTGGTCGTCGGAGACGGGGATTCCCTGCTGGGTCGTGAGCGTCGGGACATTGCCGCCGGCGAGCTGGTGCAGCTCACCGCCGCTTCCCCGGCTGGCCTGCGACCCGGCGGCGGTCTTTTTCCTGGCTTTTTTTGGCATTTTGATGCGCTCCTCGTTCGTTCGGGCGGCAAAGACGCGACGCGAAACGGGCGCTCGGGCCTTTCGCGTCCGCGATCGGCTCCTATTGAAGTACGACCCCTATGGGGCGGAATTGTTCCCGGCGCTCGCCGGAGAGATCGAGACGGCGCCAGCGGCCGGGGCGAGCCGGGCCCGGGCTACGGCGCTGCCGGCGCCTTGCCGCAGTAGCGTTTGATCCGGGTGAAGCTCATCGAGATGTGGCTGCGCCGGATGTGGCCGACGGCTTCCAGGTCGCCGATCTTCATGGCGTCGAGAATGTCCGCCACCTCGCGGCGGAAGATGTTGATCTCGTCGATCATGTTGAGGCGCGGGACCGACTTGATCCATATCCGCACCGTGCGGAAGTAAAGGCGGTCGCTGATCTCTCTCAGTGTCGGATTGCCGATCATGTCCGACAGCTCGTTGAAGAAGGCCAGGTTCAGGCGTGCGAAGGCGACCGCCTCGGGGGCGCGCATGGCGGCGATCTCGTCGCAGCGATCGAGCAGGCCCTGCATGCGCTGCAGGTCGGCTTCCGTGCGCGGGCGGGGCGAGAGGCGGCCGATCAAGACGGCGAGCTCCATGCGGAGCTGATAGACTTGTTCCAGCTCGCCGATTTCGACATCGGTGACGATGGTGCCGACGCCGTGGCGCGATTCGACCAGCCCCTCGGACTCGAGCCGCGCAAGGACCCGCCGCACCGGAGTCCGGCTGACGTCGAATTCCTGGGCGATCTCCTCTTCCGACAGCATGGTGCCGGGCGGGTACTGGAGCAGCGAGATGCGGTCGAGCAGCGCATGGTAGATGCGCGCGAAGCGCTCTTGCGCCAGTGTCGGGCGGCGCGTCGAACCTTCGTCGAATGTTTCCTCGGGCAGCCGCCAGTCCGCGGCCGTCATGTCGCCTCCAGCACCGCGCTCAGGAACTGCCGCGTGCGCTCGTTCGCCGGCGCGCCGAACAGCTGCTGCGGTGGGCCCTGCTCGGCGATCTTGCCGCCATAGAAGAAGCAGACGCGGTCGGCGAACTCCTTGGCGAAGCCCATCTGATGGGTGACCATCAGCATGGTGAGATCGAACTCGCTGCCCAGCCTGCGGACGACGTTCAGCACCTCCCCGACCAGCTCCGGGTCGAGCGCAGAGGTTACCTCGTCGAACAGCATGACCTTGGGTCGCATGGCAAGCGCACGCGCGATCGCCACGCGCTGTTGCTGGCCGCCCGAGAGCTGGGATGGGAAGTGGCCGAGCTTGTCGCCCAGGCCGACCATCTCCAGGAGCTCGCGCGCGCGCTCCTGGGCCTCGGCCTTGCTCAGCTTGAGCACCGTGACCGGCGCCTCCATGCAGTTCTTGAGGGCGGTCATGTGCGGGAAGAGATTGAAGTGCTGGAACACCATGCCGATCTTGGCGCGCATGCGGCGCAGATGCCGATCGTCGGCCGACACCAGACTGCCGTTGCGCTCCATGTGCGTCAGCGGCTCGCCGTCGACGTGGATGACGCCGGCGTTGATCCGCTCCAGCGTCATCAGCATGCGCAGCACGGTGGTCTTGCCGGACCCGGACGGGCCGATGATCGCGACCTTCTCGCCGGCGGCGACCTCGAGATTGAGGGCGTCGAGGACCGTCAGCAGGCCATAGCTCTTGGTCACGGATTCGAAGCGGACCATCGGTTGAGCGCTCATATTCTCAACTCCAGCGGTGCTTGAGCCAGTATTCGAGGCGGCGAACCAGCGTCGCCGCAACCAGGCTGAAAATCAGGAAATAGACACCGACCAGGGTTATCGGCTCGGTGTAGCGGAAGTTTTCCGAGCCGAGGATCTTGGCGGTCTGCATCAGCTCGAGGACCGCGATCGCCGACAGGAGCGGTGTTTCCTTGAAGAGCGCGACGAAATAGTTGCCGAGCGCCGGCACGACCGGCGGGATCGCCTGCGGAATGACGATGTCGCGGAAGGTATGGTAGGGGCTGAGGTTGAGCGCGATCGAGGCTTCCCATTGCCCCCGCGGCACGTTCTCCAACCCCGCTCGGTAGACCTCCGAGCAGTAGCTGCCGTAGTGAAGGCCGAGCGCGAGCACACCGGCGGTCAGCGCGCCCAGCGTGATGCCGAACTCCGGCAGCACGAAGTAGATGAAGAAGATCTGGATCAGCAGCGGCGTCGAGCGGATGAACTCTATGACGGCGGCGGTGGACAGCGAGAGCCAGGGCTTCTGCGACATGCGCATGATCGCGAGCGCCAGCCCAGCCACGGCGGCCAGCACGAAGCCGAGCAGCGTCGCCTCGATGGTGATGATCGAAGCTTCCGCCAGGATCGGCAGGATCTCCCAGGTGTATTCCCAATCCCAGAACATCAGGACGACCGCCCGCGCGCCAGGCCGCGCGCCGCCAGACGCTCCAGGGTCCGCATGCCCATTGTGATCATGACGGCGATGGCGAGATAGAAGACCAGCACGATCGAGAAGATCTCGACGGTGCGATAGGTGGTCTGGTTCATCTGCGCGGCCTTGAAGGCGAGGTCGGAGATGGTGATGAGGGAGACCAGCGCGGTGGCCTTCATCAGCTCGATGAAGAGGTTGCCCCAGGGCGGGATCATCGCCAGGATCGCCTGCGGCAGGACGATCCGGCGCAGCGCCTCGAGGCGGCTCATATTGAGTGCGATGGTCGCCTCCCACTGGCCGCGCGGAACCGCGTTGATCGCGCCGCGCACCACCTCGGAGCCGTAAGCGCCGACATTGAGGCCGAGCGTCAGCACCGCAACTGTGATCGGCGGCAGCGTTATGCCGAAGTGCGGCAGGACAAAGAACAGCCAGAACAGCTGCACCAGCGCCGAGGTGCCGCGGAAGATTTCGATATAGCCGACTGCCAGCCAGCGCAGCGGCGCTGGGCCGTACATCCGCGCGATCGCGGCGAGGAACGCCATCACAACCGCGAGCGCGCAGCCCAGCAGCGTGATGACGACGGTGATGCGGGCGCCCTCGAGCAGGCCCGGCAGGAACAGGCGGAAAGACGCGAAGCTCGCTACGACGAGGCCGGCCGTGAAGCTCAGGATGACGCAGACGACGGCGACCCTGGTCTGCATGTCTCGTCAGCGCTTGCCTGGGAAGTCCCGGCGCGGCCGGCCGCGAAATTCGGTCGGCCGCCGGGATCGCCGTTCGCTATTCGCCGGCACAGAGCTCGGCGGTGGTCTTGTTGGGCAGGTAGCCCTCGCCAAACCCGTGGGGCGTCACCAGCGCGATGTGCTCGGGAGAGCCGACGAAGCTCTTCAGCTCCGCGTTGAAGGCCTCATAGAGCTCCTTGTCTTCCGTGCGGAAGGCGAAGCCGCCGTGGCCCTTCACCGACTCGCCGGCGACCTCGCCGAACGGCGGTGTCGATTCGACGCCCTCGTTCTTGGACGCCATGTCGGCAATCGACAGCGCGGTCAATGCAGCGGCACTGGCGCGGTCGGCCTGAACCGCTTTCACCAGGCTCGATTGATCGGGCAGGATCACCAGCTGGCCGCGGTCGACGCCGGCTTTCTTCGCATAGCCGACCTCCACCGCTCCGGCCATGACCGCCAGCTTCAGGTCGTCGTTGCCGGCGATGGTGCCGTAGTCCTTGATCTCCAGCGGATTGCCTTCTTTCACCAGAAAGGCCTGACCGATGCCGTAGGAGGGCTCCGAGAACTGAACTTCCTGGCAACGCTTCGGGGTGATGAACATGCCGGCGGCGATGATATCGAAGCGCCCGGCCTTGAGACCGGGGATCAGCGAGCCGAATTCGGTCAGCACGCCGTCGACCTCGGCAATTCCGATCTTCTTCAGCACCGCCTTGGCGACCTCGGGGGCCTCTCCCGTCAGCTTGCCGTCGGGGGTCGCGTAACCGTAGGGCGCCTCGTTGGCGAAGCCGATGCGGATGAAGCCGGCCTCGCGCGCCTTCTCCAGCGTCGACTGCGCGAATGCGCTTCCCGCCACTGCGAGCGTTGCGGTAGCGGCCGCCAGGGCCAGGAGCGTGCGGCGGCCAATTCCAACTGCAAGCATGATTGCCTTCTCCCTGTTGCTCTTTGAGCGGGCTGGCTCGCGAATCGCTTCGCGCGGAACCCTCCCGAGTGGGCGGTCTCTTGCGGACGCCCTCACTGCAGTCTGCCAGACACAGGCGGGTGTCGCAATATAATGTGTACAACGTTGAGTCCATCTCGCAGAAACTTGCTTGCAAACTGCCCGGACTCCCTCTCTATTTTTGCGCTGATGTGTACAACATGAAACTTGGTGGCCCAGTGCGACCAGGTCGCGCCGCGGTCTTGTTATGGGACAAGAAAATGACAGAGGGACCGTTGTTTACACCGCAGGAGTATGAGGGACGGCTGAGCGCGCTGCGTCGCCTGATGGACCAGCGCGACCTCGACATCGCCCTGGTCTCGCAGCCCGAGAACATCTTCTACCTGACGGGGCTCGACCATTGGGGCTATTTCGCACCCCATCTCCTGATCGTTCCCGGCGACGGCGAGCTGGTGCTGGTGACCCGGGCGATGGAGCGGGTGACCGTCTCCAACCAGGTCCGCAATGCCCGCTTCGAGGGGCACGGCGATCAGGAGACGGCGGCCGACGTCGGCTTGCGGGTGCTACGCCAGGCAGCTTCGCCGCGACGGCGACGGATCGGTCTCGAGAAGTGGTCGTCGGGGCTGCCCTTCGGCCTCGCCACGGCGCTGGTCGAAGCGCTGCCCGACAGCAGCTGGCACGACATCACCGGCCTGGTCGACGGCCTGCGCCAAGTCAAGTCGCCGGCCGAGCAGGCCTATATGCGGTCAGCGGCGAAGATAACCGATGCGGCGACCGCGGCTGCGCTTGCGGCGATCGGCGTCGGCGCCCGCGAGAACGAGATCGCCGCTGCCTGCCAGAAGGCCATGACCGCGGCCGGCGGCAGTTTTCCCGGCTTCGGACCTTTCGTCCGCTCGACGCGGCGCCTGGGCGAGGAGCACACCAGCTGGGGCGAGGCGGCGCTGGCCGAGGGCGATGCGGTGTTCCTGGAGCTCTCCGGCAGCGTCAGCCGCTACCACGCGCCGCTCGGGCGGCTGGTGCACGTCGGCCGTCTGCCGGAGGGAACGGAAGAGATGGCGGAGCTTTGCGGCAAGGCTTTCGGCGCGGTGCTCGACGCGCTGCGCCCGGGCGCCCGGGCTCGCCAAGTCTATGCCGCCTGGCAGGGCGTAGTGGACGACGCGGGACTGGCGCACTACCGCCGCCATCATTGCGGCTACCTGGTCGGGATCGGCGTTCCACCGACCTGGACCGGCGGCAACGGCGTCACCGGCCTGCGCAGCGACAGCGACCTCGAGATCCGGACCGGGATGACGATCCACATCCTCTCCTGGCTGATGGGGACCGGGGCGCGCGGCGACTACTTCGTCTCCGATACCGTGCTGCTGGGCGAGAAGGGGCCCGAGATCCTGACCCGCACCCCGACCGCGCCGAGCGTGCGGAACTAGGACCGATCCGGGTCGGGCGGCTCCGCCTCACAGCTCGCGCGGGTCGAGCGCGTCGCGCAGGCCGTCGCCCAGCAGGTTGAATCCCAGCACCACCAGGAAGATCGCGGCACCTGGCCAGAGCGCCATCCAGGGCGCCTGTTCGAGGAAGTTCTTGGCGACGTTGAGCATCGAGCCCCAGCTCGGCGCCGGCGGCTGCTGCCCCAGGCCGAGGAACGAAAGGCTGGCTTCGGCGATGATTGCGGTGGCGATGGCGAGCGTCGACTGCACCAGGATCGGCGCGAAGACGTTGGGCAGGATGTAGCGCAGTACGATCCAGACGTGCGGCATGCCGATGGCGCGCGCGCCTTCGACATAGTCCTCGGTCTTGACCGCCAGCACCTGGCCGCGGGTCAGGCGGATGAAGATCGGCATGGCGGAGAGGCCGATCGCCAGCATGGCGTTGGTGAGGCTCGGACTCAGGAAGGCGGCGAGCGCAATCGCCAGAATGAGGAACGGGCAGGCCAGCAGCGCTTCGGTGGCGCGCGAGATGACGCCGTCGATCCAGCCGCCGGCGTAGCCGGCCAGCAAGCCAAAGGGCACGCCGAGCGCGACCGCGATGGAAACCGAGACCACGCCGGCCATCAGCGAAGCGCGCGCGCCCCACAGCATGCGCGAGAGGATGTCGCGGCCGATCTCGTCGGTGCCGAGCCAGTAGAGCGCCGAGGGCGCCTTGCGCACCGCCAGCCAGTCGGTGCGCGTCGGATCGAAGGGCGAGAGCAGCGGCGCGGCGATGGCAACGGCGACGAAGAACGCTACGAAGGCGGCGCCGAGCAGCGCACTGCGGTTGCGCCGGAATTTGGCCCAGACCCGGCTGCGGCTGCGCGGGACGACGAGCTCGGCCGGGCTCGCGAGCGCGGTCACGCCTCGCTCCTGAGGCGCGGATTGAGCCAGAAGTAGGCGAGGTCGGCCACCAGGTTGAGCGCGATGAAGCCGACTGCCGTGCAGAGCACTACACCCTGCACCACCGCGTAGTCGCGGGTGAAGACCGCGTCGACGATCAGCTTGCCGAATCCGGGAATGGTGAAGATCTGCTCGGTCAGCACCGCTCCGCCCAGCAGCTCGCCGAACAGCAGGGTGGAGAGCGTCACCACCGGGATCATCGCATTGCGGAAGGCGTGCTTCAGCACCACGGACTTTTCGTGGAGCCCCTTGGCGCGTGCGGTGCGCACGTAGTCGCTGCGCAGCACGCCAAGCATCGCGCTGCGCGTGTGGCGCATCAGCGTGGCGGCCAGCGCGGTGCCGAGCACGAAAGCCGGCATGATGGTGGTCTCGATGGCGCGCAGCGGGCTCTCGCCGAGGCCGACGTAGCCCGAGGCCGGCAGCCAGCCGAGCTGCACCGAGACCAGCAGGATCAGCATCATGCCGAGCCAGAAATTGGGAATCGAAAGGCCTGAGAGGGCAATCACGTTGGCGGCGTAGTCGGTCAGCGTTCCCTTCTTCACCGCCGAGAGGATGCCGGTCGGAATGCCGATCGCCAGCGCCACGAGGATCGCCATGACGGCGAGCTGGATGGTGACCGGCAGCTTCTGGCCGATCAGCACCAGCACCGGTTGATTGGTGCGGTAGGAGATGCCGAGGTCGCCCTGCAGCACCGCGCCGAGCCAGGCCAGATAC
>JBOHKJ010000461.1:0-5858 GCA_050728975.1 Kiloniellales bacterium
GCAGCAGAAGCGTTGCGCTCGCCCGGCGCCGGCTATCGGCAGTACGCAGGATCACTGTGCATCTCCTAGTTGGCGGCCGCCTGGAGCGGTCGCAGCGGCTCGACGATCACTGCTCCGGCCTGGACGACGACTGCCTCGACGATCTTATTAGAGCTGGTATTCATGACCCGCACGACATCGCCGGCGCCGCCCTCGTCGAGCGCGCGGCCCTGCGTCGTCAGCTGCAGGCGTCCGCTGGCGAGACGGATCGTCACCAGACTGTTTTTGGTGACCAGGACCGGCGTCTCGACATCGATCGCGCTCACCGATTCTCCAGCGCGCAGCGGCCGGCGTGCAGCCTTGCCGATCAGCTCCTCGGCGGAGACAAGCGCGTTGCGGCCGATCTGTCCGGCGCGCAGCTTCACCCACTCGAGGTCGTCCGCACGGATGACCTGGCCGGCCTCGATCCGCCGGTTTGGCACCGGGATCTCGGTGATCTCGACTGCCCGGCCAGTGGTTGTGAGGCGCGCTATCGGCCGGCCTTCGGCGGGTGATACCAGCGTGGCGGCGAAGCGTCCGCTGCCATGGTCATAGGCGAGGGTGGAGATGGCGAGCGTCGGCTCGGCGTCGCTCGGCAGATGGAGCTGGGTCAGTGGACGGTCGAGCTGCAATGCGAATTCGCCGCTGAGCCCGCGCTCGGCCAGCGCTTCGCGCAGGCGCGCGCGAATCGTTTCGGCGACAATAGTCTGGCTCTCGCGGCTGATCAGCGCAGTTTCGAGCGCCGAGCGCGGCCGCCACGCCAGGCCGTGGGCCTGGGCCACCGCCGCCAGCCAATAGGCGCTCACCTCGACCTCTTGGCCGGGCTCCGGCGCGCGGGCGACCGCCGTTTCGCCTTCGGCGCCGAGGCCGTCGAAGAGATCGCCGAGGGTGACCACCGATGTCTTCACGACGACCTGCGAGCGTAGCAGCGGCGCACTTTCGGCGCGGGCGCCGAAGGCGCCGATGCCGACCGCGAGCACGGCGACAAGCGCAACGGCGGCCAGGATGACAAGGGCACGGTTCATTCTCGAGGTCCTCTGTCGGGCAGGCAACGGCTCAGCGGAGCTGGACCGTCGCGCCCATCATTTCGTCGGAGGTCTGGATCACTTTGGAATTCATCTCGTAGGCACGCTGGGCCGCGATCAGGTTGGTGATCTCCGAGACCACGTTGACGTTAGCGGTTTCCAGCGCCCCCTGGAGCAGCGTGCCGAAGCCGCTGCTGCCCGGCGTCGCTACGACCGGCGTGCCGGAAGCCGGTGACTCCAGCAACAGGTTGTTGCCGATCGCCTCGAGGCCGCTGTCGTTGGGAAAGTTGGCGAGCTCGAGCTGGCCGATCTGCTGGACCGCGACCTGATTGTCGAGGGTAACCAGCACCTGGCCGCTGGCGTTGATGGTAACGCTGACGGCATTGCTGGGAATGGTGATGCCGGGCTGCACGACGAATCCGTCGGCGGTGACGATGTCGCCGTTGGCCGACAGCTGGAAGGCGCCCGAGCGGGTATAGCCGGTCTCGCCCGAGGGCAGCTCGACCATGAAATAGCCGCGGCCGTTGACCGCCAGGTCGAAGTTGTTGTCGGTGACCGTGATGCTGCCCTGCTGGTTGATGCGGTAGACCGCACCCGGCTTGACGCCGAGGCCGATCTGCACGCCCGAGGGTACCACCGTCCCGGCTTCCGAAGAGGTCGAGCCGACGCGCCGTAGATCTTGATACAGCAGATCCTGGAACTCGGCCCGCTGGCGCTTGTAGCCGGTCGTGTTCATGTTGGCGATGTTGTTCGAGATGACCTCGACGTTGAGCTGCTGGGCCAGCATCCCGGTCGCTGCGATGGAGAGCGAGTTCATGGTGTGCGGTCCTTTTCTTAGGCTTGGGCCTGGGTAACCAGGTTCTGAATAGCGCGTAGCTGGCGGTCGTGTTCGCCTTCCATCAGGCGCGCGGTGGACTGATAGCTGCGCGAGGTTTCGATCATATTGGTCATTTCGATGACCCCGATGACGTTCGAGCCTTCGATGGCGCCCTGCAGCACGGTCGGTTGAGCGACTGGGGTCGGCTCCTGGTCGGCAGCGTCGTAGAGCCCGGCGCCGACCGGGGCGAGCGTATCGAGGTCGTCGAAGGTCACCACCTCGAGGCGGCCGAGCGGCCCGATGTCGGTCGAGACGCTGCCGTCGCCGGCTACTACGATCTCCCCGGCGTTGGGCGGGACGATCAGCGGGGCCCCGCCCTGGCCAAGCACCGGGTAGCCCTGGGCGGTCACGATACGGCCGTTGGGGTCGAGGCTGAAGACGCCGTTGCGCGTATAGCGCTCGCCGGCCGGAGTCTCGACCACGAAATGGCCTTCGCCGTTGATCGCCACGTCGAGCGGGTTGCCGGTATTGGAGATGGGGCCTGCGCTCAGGTTGCGATAGGTCGCGATGTCCTGGACGTAGCTCACCTCGTCGGTCCCCGGCACCTGCTCCAGGTACTCGGTGAACAGCATGCCTTCGCCCTTGAAGGCCGGGGTATTGAGGTTGGCGAGGTTGTTCGCGATCACCTCCATCTGGCGCGCAAGGGCCATCTGGCGGGACAAGGCGATGTAACCGGGGTTCTCCATGATTCTATGCTATCCGGCAGCTGTCATGACATTGGCGGGCCCTGCCTGGGCCGCCTCGCCGCCTGTCCTGCAGAAGCCGTGCCAAGCGCCGGCAAGCCCCGCGAGAGCGCCATAACCCTGGTCCGGCGGTCTTTCGGGGCTTGCTCGGGGGCGGGCGCGGCGCCCTCGCTGGTCGCGGCTGCCCGGCAGGAATTGCCGCGTCAGGCTGCAGAATCAACGAGTTCTTAACTAGGTCCCCTTAGGGTTGGTTCCGAGTTTCGCGGGAATTCGTGTGTCTGCAGGCGAGGGACGATGACCGACCGAACCATGACCGAAGAGGTCGGTGACGGCGTTGAAGTCGAGGCCAAGCCGAAGTCCGGCGGCTTCAACGGACGCAAGCTCGTTCTCTTCATCATTCTGCCGCTCCTGCTGTTGGTGATGGGCGCCGCCGGCGCCTATTTCTCCGGGCTGGCCGATTCTCTGCTCGGCGGCGGCGAAGACGCCGCGGCCATGGAGGAACACGTCGAGGAAGCGAGCGGCCCCTCTGCCTTCTTCGAGCTGCCGGAGATGCTGGTCAATCTCAACTCCGCCGGCCGCAAGGCCAACTATCTCAAAGTGTCGCTCAGTCTCGAAGTTGCGACAGCAGAAGATGTGGCACATCTCCAATCGGTATTGCCGCGCATCATCGACAATTGTCAGGTCTATCTGCGCGAGCTGCGCATCGAGGACCTGCGTGGCTCCGCGGGACTGCAGCGTCTGCGCGAGGAGCTGCTGATGCGGATCAACGCAGCGGCCGAGCCGGTCGCGGTGAAGGACGTGCTGTTCCGCGAAATGCTGGTGCAATAGGCGCAGCGCTTCGGTTCGCCCGACGCGCGCGAGCCTTCAAGGACCGTCATGGCCGAGACTCCCGAAGATCCCAACGCGAAAGAGGATACGGCCACCGACCAGGAAGCCATGATGGCGGAATGGGAGGCGATGGCCAGCGACGAAACCGGAGAGTCCCCGGCGGGCGCCGCATCCCCGGGCGGCACTTCGACCCGGGTTCTCGACCAGAACGAGATCGACAGCCTGCTTGGCGTCGATGGCGACGGCGGTGAGGACGGCGACAGGTCCGGCATCCAGGCTATCCTTAATTCGGCGCTGGTCTCCTACGAGCGCCTGCCGATGCTCGAGGTCGTTTTCGACCGGCTGGTGCGCATGATGTCGACCTCGCTGCGCAATTTTACGTCCGACAACGTCGAGGTTAGCCTCGACAACATTTCCTCGGCCCGCTTCGGTGACTACCTGAACTCGATTCCGCTGCCGGCGATGCTGGCAGTCTTCAAGGCCGAGGAGTGGGACAACTACGGCCTGATGACGGTCGACAGCGCGCTGATCTACTCGATCGTCGACGTGCTCCTGGGCGGACGCCGCGGCACGGCGGCGATGCGCATCGAGGGGCGCCCCTACACTACCATCGAGCGCAATCTGGTCCAGCGCATGATCCACGTAGTGCTGAGCGATCTCTCGGCCGCCTTCGACCCGCTCTCCACCGTCACCTTCCGCTACGACCGCCTTGAGACCAATCCGCGCTTCGCCACCATCGCGCGGCCGGCCAATGCGACCGTAGTGGTCACGCTGCGCGTCGACATGGAAGATCGCGGCGGGCGCATCGAGCTGCTGATCCCTTACGCTACGCTGGAGCCGGTGCGCGAGCTGCTGCTGCAGATGTTCATGGGCGAGAAGTTCGGACGCGACTCGATCTGGGAGGGCCATCTCACCTCTGAGCTGTGGCAGACCGACGTCAACATCCAGGCCGTCCTCGACCAGGTCGAGCTGACCTTGGGCGAGATCCTGAACTGGAAAGAAGGTAGTTACCTCGATCTCAATTGCTCGCCGCGCTCGCGGGTCGAGATGCGCTGCGGCGACGTCGAGATGTTCCACGGCTACATGGGCCGCAAGAACAATCACATCGCCGTCAAAATCTCCAGCAAAAGCGCGCGAGAGGACGGTTCCGACTGATGCTGTCTTACGACTGGCAGACCTTCGGCGACGTCGTCATCGTCATTCTGCTGGTGGCGACCATCATCTATTGCGCGCTGCTGAACCGTCGTCTGCGGGCGTTACGCGGCCTCGACGGCGACATCCGCAATCTCGTGAGCGAGCTTTCGAATGCCGCGCGCGGCACCCAGGAGGGGATCGCGACGCTCAAGACCTACGCCACGACGACAGGCGAGAATCTTGCGGTCAAGACCGAGGCGGCGCGCTCGCTGGCCGACGATCTCGCCTTCCTCACCGAGAAGGCAGGCGAGCTGGCCGGCCGTTTGGAGCAGGGCATAGGCGGCGCCCGTAGCCTGCTCAAGAAACCGGCCGCGGGCGAGGCCGAAGAAACCTTGGCGATCGGTGCGCCGACCGAAGCGCCGCCGCCGCGCCGCAGCGCCAGCCGTCCGCTCCGTCCGGTCGAAACCCAGCTGCTCGACGCGCTGAAGAACCTGCGTTGACCGGCCATCGCTCGAGGGAAAGCTCGATGCGCCTTTCCAAGCCGCGCGTTCGCCTGCTGCCGCTGCTGATCGTGACGGCCGGCTTGGTGCTGTTCGGTCGCGCGATCGACCTCAGTCGGCTTTTCGCGGTCGCCGCCCAGGCGGAGCCTTCCTCTGTCGAACAGACGCCCGATGAGACAGCGAGTGGCGACGCGCCGGCCGCGGACGGCGAGGCCATGACTGGCGAAGACGAATCCCAGGAAGCCGCGGGCCCGGCGACGGAGACAACGACCGAGCCTACGGCGCTGCCGATCGGTTCCGGCGATCCGCTTTTCATGAGCGACCAGGAGCTCGAGATCCTGCAGTCGCTGGCCGAGCGCCGGACCGAGATCGACCGCCGCCTGTCGGAGGTCGAACGGCGCGAGACGCTGCTCAAGGCCGCGGAGGCGCGGATCGACGAGAAAGTCGGCGAGCTCAAGGCCCTGCAGGCGTCCATCGAGGGGCTGGTCGCCAAGCATGACGAGCAGAGTGCCGAGCAACTCGACAGCCTGGTCAAGATCTACCAGACCATGAAGCCGAAGGACGCCGCGCGCATCTTCGAGCAGCTCGATATGGGCGTGCTGCTTTCGGTGGTCGATCGCATGAACGAGCGCAAGGCCGCGCCGATTCTGGCCGAGATGAACCCCGAGAAGGCCAAGGCGATCACGCTCGAGCTGGCGCAGCGGCGCCAGCTTCCCATCGCCAAGAATTAGGGCCGGATAGCGCTCCTAAGCGCCCGGAATCTCCCGACATTTACCCGCTATTAATCCTGGAC
>JBOHKJ010000462.1:0-1884 GCA_050728975.1 Kiloniellales bacterium
CATGAAGAAGAAGCTTCGCATGACCGAGGACCAGGTCAAGGACGAAGCGGCGGCGGGCGTGGCCCGGGCAAAGGGGTACTGCGACGACGTGGAGTTCTCGCCCGAGGACGGCAGCAGGTCGGACGAAGATTTCATGTGCGAGGTGTGCCAGGTCGCCGTCGACAACGGCGCGACGACGATCAATATCCCCGACACCGTCGGGTTCGGCGTGCCCGAGGAGTTCGCCGAGCTCATCTCGTACGTGCTGGAGCGGGTCACGGGCGACTACGTGGTGTCGACGCACTGCCACAACGACCTGGGCCTCGCGGTCGCCAACTCGCTGGCGGCGATCCGGGCCGGCGCTCGCCAGGTGGAATGCACCATCAACGGCATCGGCGAGCGGGCCGGCAACGCGGCGATGGAAGAGATCGTGATGGCGCTCAAGACCCGTCGCGACGCCATGCCCTATCACAGCGGGGTCAAGAGCGAGCTGATCACCAAGGCCTCGCGCCTCGTCTCCACCATCACCGGCTTTTCGGTGCAGCCCAACAAGGCGATCGTCGGCACCAACGCCTTCGCCCACGAGTCGGGCATCCATCAGGACGGCTTCCTGAAGAATGCCGAGACCTACGAGATCATGACTCCGGCCTCGGTGGGCCTGGTGCAGTCCACGCTGGTGATGGGCAAGCACTCCGGCCGCCATGCCTTCCGCGAGAAGCTGAAGGAGCTGGGTTACGGCGACGTCTCGGACAACGAGCTGCAGGACGCATTCCAGCGTTTCAAGGATCTCGCCGACCAGAAGAAGGAGGTCTTCGACGAAGACATCCTGGCGCTGGTCGACGACACCGTGGTGCGTCACAACGACCGCATCCGCTTCCTCTCGCTGCAGGTGGTCTGCGGCTCGAAGGGGCCACAGACGGCCGAGCTGGAGCTCGAGGTCGACGGCACGAAGAAATACGCCAAGGCGTCGGGCAACGGACCGGTCGATGCCGCCTTCAATGCCATCGGCGCGATCTTCCCGCACCAGACCAAGCTGAAACTCTACCAGGTCCACGCGGTGACCGACGGCACCGACGCCCAGGCCGAGGTGACGGTACGTCTTGAAGAGGCCGGCAAGTCGGTGAACGGCCAGGGCGCCGACGTCGACACGCTGGTCGCCTCGGTGCGCGCCTACGTCAACGCGCTCAACAAGCTGCTGGTGAAGCGCGAGAAGAGCGCGCCGGCTGCGATGACAGCCTAGGATACGCCGAGACGTTCGCTCAGGGCCGCCTGCTACTTCCGAGTAGCGGGCGGTCGTCGTTTCGGCCTCGCCGGAGTCGCAGCGCAGCGCCTTCGCTCCGCCCCGATGGCGGCGCAGCCTCGCTCGTTCAAGCCGGCTTTTTCCTTCGCTTTACAGCGTTAACGCGACCTTAAGGGAGGCGCGTTAACCATTGGCTTGAATTCGCCGCGGCGAGGGACTATTCCCTTGAGCCGCCGGCCGCAATCCAACGGCAATAAACGTCGAAAGGCTACAACACTCCCATGTTTTCCGGTCTGCTCGGCATTCTTTCCGCCGACATGGCGATCGATCTCGGCACCGCCAACACGCTGGTATATGTCAAAGGCAGGGGGATCGTATTGAACGAGCCCTCGGTGGTGGCCATTGCCGAGGTCAAGGGACGCAAACAGGTGCTGGCGGTAGGCGACGAGGCCAAGCTGATGCTGGGCCGCACGCCGGGCAACATCCAGGCCATCCGGCCGCTTCGGGACGGTGTCATCGCCGACTTCGAGGTCGCCGAGGAAATGATCAAGCACTTCATCCGAAAGGTGCACAATCGGCGCTCTTTCGCCAGCCCGCAGGTGATCATCTGCGTGCCCTCGGGCTCGACCGCGGTCGAGCGGCGCGCGATCCAGGAATCGGCCGAG
>JBOHKJ010000463.1:0-5402 GCA_050728975.1 Kiloniellales bacterium
CACCAGGGCTGCTGAAAGATGCCGAGGGCGCAGGGCGCGTCGGCGTCGCGGATGGCGGCGCAGCTGGACTGTGCCGGAGCCGAAAGGGTGGACGATAAATCGATACGGCCCACCTCTTCGTGCGCTCGATCGTTTCCTCGCGAACCGATCACCGATCCAAGTAGCCCCGAATCGGGAGAGACTTCGGAAAATTGCACAAAAGCGACCAGAGCGATCTGCATCTCGTCCGCAGCCGTCGACGCCAAAGGACCTCCGAAGAGGACGTGTAGCGCACCCGCGAACGCAAGAAGTGCAAACAGTATGATACTTGCGCTCATAACGCTCTCCAACGACCGTCTTGGACCATCCGCGGGTAGAGCGCGACCGGTCCGCTTCGTTACGGCAATGGCGCCACAGCACGCCACGCGATGTTGCCTAGTTCATTGCGACACTCAACGACATGGAAGTGGCCCTGCTTGCTCGTCATCAACGCCTCCAGACGACCGCCCTTGAGGACACGAGGCGTGATGAGAGGTCTCGCTCACAGCCGGGTGTTTTTCCCAGCTTGTTAACATTGTGGGAGGACGGGGTCCATCGCGCAGCACGAGTTTCTCGGGAGCATTGCCGCGCCTTGCGCGGATCCGGCGGGCGACCCACGACGATCTCGATCATGCTAGGCAGCGCTGTGGTTGCGCAGTTCGCGCAGGTCATGCGCCAGCAAGGCCAATTGCCCCTTGAGCGTGAAACCGCGCTTGAGCTTCGCATACTGGACCTGCCTGGCCCCGAACGCCCGGAAAAAGCATTCGACGGGCTGCAGCATGGAGCCCCCGAAATCGTAGCGCCGCGTCACCTGGCTGGCATATTTCAGAGCCTCCCATCTGAGCAGGCTGATCGCGCCGCTGCTGCGCAGGCGCGGGTCGCTGCCGGACATCAGGCTGTGGGCGCTCTCGGAGTCCCAGACCAGGTAGAGCGCGGCATGCGGCGTGCCGTCGGCGCCCTCGGCGAGAAAGATGCGGCGGACGCCGCGCGCGCTGCAGGCGGCATCGAGGCGTCGGATCATATCGGCCGAGTAGGCCGGCGAGATCCCCTGCCGCTCATAGGTCATGTCGTTCAGCGCGATGAAGGTCTCGACGTCCTCGATGGGGCGAACGATGACCTCCCGCTCGGCCTTGCGGATGTGCGCGCGCACCGTCTTGCGAAATCCGGCCCAGACCTTGTCGTGATCGCTCAAGTCCTCGATGAGGTACGTATAATTTGTGTACTGCGTAAACCCATGCCAATAGAATTGGAGGCAATTGGTTATCGAATGATGGAAGTTCTGCACGAATACGTCGTGCTTCGGCAACGCCGCGATCAGGCTGCGCAGGATCTCGTGCTCGCGCTCCAGCCGGGTGTGAGCCTTCCCGGTCCCCGGTTTGATCCACGGCCCGAGGAACGGCGTCAGCTCCGGCTGAGAGAGGATCGTGAGGCCGAAGCGACGCTTGCGCACGAACGGCAGCCGCCCGACGATCTCGCCATCCTTGACGACCTCGGCGGTGTCCCAGGATCCCGGCGCGACCGCCTCGAGCCACCAGGGCTGCTGAAACAGCGCGTGCGCGCAGGGGCTGACGTCACTGCTTACCAACGGCGTCTCCGACGGTGCGCGACCGACGACCTCGTTGCGCAGACCGTGACCTTTGCCGAGGACAGCAACATGTCCTCCATACGAGAGGTAGAACTTTGCCGCGTCAATGTATCTCATGGCGCTACACAAAAGATCAAATCTACATTCTCATTGTCGCAGTAAACATCGCCAGTGGCAATCGCCTGTGAACCCTTCAAATCCTGTCGTGTGGAGGTCCTCACGGGCGGGCACCTTTTGACAACTGGTAGTTGTAGACCAGATCGACGCAGTAAAGGAGGATGCGCACAAGCACGATCAGCCAGAGCAATGTCGTGAGCGAGAGGCTTAAAAGCGCGGTCGCGGCCACGGCAGCGAGCTTCAGGCCCAGCCGGGCGACATGCCAACAGAGGATGAAGCGGGTCCGCTGGAAGATGATGGTCGCCTTGTCGACGGGAACCGTGGCGAAGGAGAAGAAGCCGCCAACCATGAGGATCTGGGCGAGCACGCCGGCCTCGCGCCAGACCGGGCCGAAGATCCAGCCGAACAGGGTCGGCGCCAGCGCGATGCCGATCGCGTAGGGCAGCAGCGCGATCAGCGTGGTGGCGGTGAAGGTTTGCCGCATCAGCCCGTCGAACTGGCCGTGGCGGTGGTACTCGACGGTCGCGCGCTGGCGATAGACGTCGCCGATCGCGGCAGCGACCAGCTGGGCAGGCAGCAAGGTGAAGCGCTCGGCCCAGGCGTAAAGGCCGGCCGCCGCGGGGCCGAACAGCCAGTTGATGGCGAGCACCGGCAGGTTGTCGTAGCACCTGGCGACGCCCGACCCCGCGGCCAGGGACAGCGCCAGATGCCGCCAGCGGCGCGCGGTGGCGAGCACTCGGGGCCACCCCGGCCAGGCGACGATGCCGCGGTCCCGGTAGAAGATGCGCGAGACGAGAAGCAGATTGCCGACGCCCTCCCCCAGGATGTGGGAGAGGATCAGCCCGCCCTCCGGCGCTTGGGGAAACGGCTGCCAGACGCCCATCACGCAGGCCAGCCCGGTCCCCACGGCGGCCCGCGTCACGGCATTGCGCGCTACGTCCGAGAACGCTTCCCGGCGCATGGTCCAATAGCGCAGCGCCTGGTACCAGCCGACCATCACGATCGATACCGGCAGAACCCAGAACCAGAGCGCCAGGCGCGGCGTGCCCAACAGCTCGGCGAGCGGCTCGCGGAAAACCACGAGGACGAGCCCCAGGCCGAGCGCGACCGTCGGGCACAGCATCATGACGAACCACAGAAGGCAGCCGGCATGCCGGTCGCGGCGCGGCAGCATGAGCGTCGCTTCGTACTGCCCGGTGGCAGCTACGGAGAGCAGGTACAGGATCGCCGTATAGGCGGCGAACAGCCCGAACGCCGCCGGCGTGTACAGATAGGCGATCACCGGGCTGAGCCCGAGAACGATGAGCTGGGCCAGCGCGTTGCCCCCGCCCAGGGCCAGCGCATGGCGTGCGAAGCCGACGCTCGCAGGCGACCATCTCACGAGCGCCAGCCCCATGGATGGCATCCTCATGGGTCACGGCGTCGTGACGGTCTGCGTCGCGCAGGCGGCCGCGATCTTTTCCTGCGTGGTGGCGTCGAGATAGGGGTGCATGGGCAGGCTCAGCACCTCGGTCGCGGCGCGCTCGGCGACCGGACAGCCGCCGTCGGCGACCGGGAAGTCGCGATACGCGGTCTGGCGGTGCAACGGCCGAGGGTAGTACACCGCCGTCGGGATGCCGGCCGCCGCGAGCCGCTTTCTGAACGCATCCCGATCCGGGCTGCGGACCGTATACTGCGCCCAGGTGGACGAGGCCTCCTCGCGCAGGAACGGCGTCGTCACCAGATCGGCGAGCAGGGCATCGTAGCGTGCGGCAGCCCGCTGCCGGGCCTCGATCTCGTCCGCGAAGATCTCGAGCTTGGCGAGCAGGATCGCCGCCTGAAGCGTATCGAGGCGAGCATTCATGCCGATCCGCACATTGTCGTATTTGTCCTCGCCCTGCCCGTGTACGCGCAGCGATCGCATCACCGCGGCCAGCTCGGGATCGTCGGTGAAGACCGCGCCGCCATCGCCGTAGCAGCCAAGCGGCTTGGCCGGAAAGAAGCTGGTCGTGGACAGCCTGGCGAGCGTGCCGACCTTGCGGCCGCGCCAGGTGGCGCCGAAGCTCTGCGCCGCATCGGCGACCACCCAGAGCCCATGCGCCTTGGCGACCTCGCGGATCGCGTCGTAGTCGGCGGGCTGGCCGAACAGGTCGACGGGGATAATGCCGGCGGGCCGGAGGCCCTGTCGCCGCGCCGCATCGATGCCCCGCTCGAGCGAGCTCGGATCGAGATTGAAGGTGTCGCCCCGCACGTCGACGAACACCGGCACCGCCCCCACCAGACAAACGACCTCGGCCGTGGCGGCAAACGTGAAAGCGGGAACCAGCACCGCATCGCCTGGCCGCACGTCGAGCGCCATGAGGGCGAGCGAGAGGGCATCCGTGCCGTTCGCGCAGGCGATGGCATGGGGGGCATCGCAGAATGCGGAAAGCCGTGCCTCGAGCTCGCCGACCTCGGGCCCCATGATGTATTGCCCGTGCGCGAGCACGCGCGCCAGAGCCGCATCCAGTTGATCCCTGATGCGCGCCTGCTGCGTTTCCAGATCGATGAACGGAATCACCGACCGCATGCTCACACTCCTACCTGTTTTCGGCGTTCGGAGACCTAGACCATGCGTTGCCACGGACATCATGGCACGAACTCAAACGGGCCGATGTCCATGCCATGCCCTTGCGGCCGTGGCACGCCGTCATAATCAACCATGGCTGCGCCTCTCGCCATGCCTCCGTCGATCGCGGGCATATCTACCACCATGCCTCGGTCGATCGCGGGCGAATCGGCTGTCAGGTGATAGTCGCCCTTGCCGTCCGAATCATAGCGGACGAAGCCCGGTGGGGCGCCCACCGTGCCCGAATGGCTGAGCCCGTTCTGGAGGCTCCAGTCCTGCTGGTTCGCGAACACGAGATTGTGTGCGTAGCTATTGTTTGTGCCAGTTATGCCGAGTTCTTCTATGCCGATCCCTTTATTGTCATAGACAATGTTGTTGATCACCCTGATATGATCGGCGGGCTTGTTCGGATCGTCGAAGTAGGGGCTGTCTCCGGCCCCCCCGCCGATGCCACCCTTGGCATTGTTGAAGACAAGATTATTAGCGATGGTAATCCTTAACGGCGCGTGCCAGAAGTGGATACCCCAGCCAGAAACCCTAAAAACGATGTTGTTCACGATACGGCCGCCTTCGTGCGAAAAGTAGATACCGTGCACTCGCGAGCAGGGCTCTGGGAACTCGCCTATGTCGTGGACGAGGTTGCGGCTGATGAAGACGTTCTGGTTCTCGTAGTTCGAGGCAGCGATGCCGGCGCCGCCGTTGCTCGTACAGCCCGTCGCGGGAATGTCGTGCACGTGGTTTCTGACGATTTGCACGTTTGAGCCGAAGTTGTCGATTCCCCCGGCCCCGTTGCCACTGACATCGAACCCTACGATGTGGACGTAGCTTCCCTGGTTCGTCCAGCTCCAGTGGTCGTCCGGGCCCTCGGTACGAATCTTGGCGCCCCAGGTGACGGAGGAGACGTAAGCGACCGGGGCTGCTGCTGTTCCCGATGCGGAAGTCTCAAGGACCTCCGTGTAGACTCCGGGCGCAACGTGAATCGTCGTGCCCGGTGTTGCCACCTGGGACGCCTCGTCGATGGTCTTGAAAGGCGAGGCGAGCGTGCCGGGATTGCCGTCCTGGCCGCTGGGCGAGACATAGAAGTCGATAGCGCCC
>JBOHKJ010000464.1:0-2997 GCA_050728975.1 Kiloniellales bacterium
GGCCGTTCCTCGGCGCGCCCGCCCGGCTCGGCCGCAACCTCTCCTTCTGGCTCATCAACGTGGGTCTCTCCCTGCTGATCGTGCTGCCGCTCACCGCCTGGGCGGCGAAGGGCGCGCCTCCCTGGCGGCCCGACTGGTGGCAGGGCTGGCCGGGACTGCTGCTCGACCTGCTGCTGCTCGATTTCCTGATCTACTGGTGGCACTTGGCGAACCACCGGGTGCCGTTCCTGTGGCGCTTCCATCAGGTCCACCACCTCGACCGCTTCCTCGACAGCACCTCGGCGCTGCGATTCCACTTCGGCGAGGTGCTGCTCTCGGCGCTGGCGCGCGCCGCGATCGTCCTGCTGCTCGGCTTTTCCATCGCCTCGGTGCTGGCGTTCGAGGCACTGCTGCTGATCGCTACGATCTTTCATCACTCGAACCTGCGCCTGCCGCCGGCCTTCGAGCGCGCGCTCGGACGTCTCGTCATCACGCCTGCGATCCACTGGGTGCATCACCACAAGCTGCGCCGCGACACCGACTCCAACTACGGCACGATCTTCAGCTTCTGGGATCGCATCTTCGCCAGCGCCAGCCGCCAGAAGCGCGAGCCCGACATGCCGATCGGCGTCGAAGGAGCGGAGGAGAGACGGCTCTGGCCGCTGTTGCTGCGGCCGTTCCAGGCTGCGGGCGCGACGGCGCGGGACAGCTAGAGCACAATCCGTTCAATTGTAGTCACCGATACTGCCCTCATGCTTCGACAAGCTCAGCATGAGGGCTTCCACTTCGCTCCTCGTCCTGAGCCTGTCGAAGGATGAGGAGCGCAGCGCCCATTCGATCTGAACGGATAGCGCTCTAGTCCCCGGGCGACTGGCCGGGGCGGCTCGTTTCGACGTTGTGCTGGAGGAATTCGTCGCTGTCGATCGCAACGCCGAAGCGCGGATCGGCGAGCGTGATGCGGGTCATGATGCCCTGCCCGTCGACCACCTCCCACTGGCGCAGCTGCAGAGGATTGTCGCTGAACACCAGCGTCAGGCTGCCGCCGTTCGGCTCGTCGGGATCGGCAAGCGTCAAGCGCAGCACACCCGGTCCCTGTTCGACCGCAAGGATGTCGACCTCGTCGCCGAAGTCGATGTCGTCGCGCAGCAGGAACCACAGCGGCGTGTCGGAGACGGCAACGTAGCTCGCTTCCTTCAGCTCGCGGTCGTAGTAGAGCAGCTGCCCGCTGTTCGCGACCAGCAGCAGCGGATGCGGCGGATCGTACTCGAAGCGCAAGCGGTCGGGCCGCGCCACCAGCAGCTCGCCGCGCGCCTCTTCGCCGGTCGAGGTGAGCTGGATGAAGCGGGCCTCGAGCGTTGTCAGATTCTCGAGATAGTCGGCGGCGCGTTTCACGTCTTCCTGCTGCTCCGGCGGCAGCGCGGCCAGCTCGACGGCGCGGCTTGCGCCCGGCGACAGCAAAACCAGCAGCAGGGAAACGAGGAACAGCGCGCTCGCGACCGCAAGACGCGCGTTGGCCGACTGCTCACATGGCGCCGGGCGCCAGGACCTCGCGCTTGCCGACGTGATTGGCGGGAGAGACGACACCTTCGGCCTCCATCTGCTCGACGATCCGGGCGGCACGGTTGTAGCCGATCTGCAGGTGGCGTTGGATGAAGCTGGTGGACGCCTTGCGGTGCTGCAGCACCAGTGCTACGGCGCGGTCGTAGAGCTCATCCCCGGAGCCCTCGCCGCCCATCGGGCCGTTGGCGCCCTCATCCTCTTCTTCGGTTACCGACTCGATGTAGGCCGGCTGCCCCTGGCGTTTCAAGAAGGCGACGACTTTTTCCACCTCGCGCTCGGTCACCAGGGGCCCGTGGATGCGGGTGATTCGCCCGCCGTGAGCCATGTAGAGCATATCGCCCTGGCCGAGCAGCTGCTCTGCGCCCTGGTCGCCGAGAATGGTGCGGCTGTCGATCTTGGAAGTCACGTGGAAGGAGATTCGGGTCGGGAAGTTGGCCTTGATGGTCCCGGTGATGACGTCGACCGAGGGTCGCTGGGTCGCCATGATGAGATGGATGCCCGCTGCGCGCGCCATCTGGGCGAGACGCTGCACCGCGGCCTCGATGTCCTTGCCGGCGACCAGCATCAGGTCCGCCATCTCGTCGACCACCACCACGATGAAGGGCAGCGGGACGAGATCGAAGGGCTGCTCCTCGAATACCGGCTGTCCGGTGTCGGGATCGAAGCCGGTCTGGACGCGCCGTGTCAGCACCTCGCCCTTTGCCAGCGCTTCCTCGATGCGGGCATTGTAGCCGTCGATGTTGCGCACGCCGAGGCGCGACATGGCGCGATAGCGCGTCTCCATCTCGCGCACCGTCCACTTGAGCGCGACGATCGCCTTCTTCGGCTCGGTGACGACAGGTGCGATCAGGTGCGGTATGCCGTCGTAGGTCGAGAGCTCCAGCATCTTCGGATCGATCATGATGAACTTGCACTTGTCGGGCGCGAGCCGATAGAGCAGCGAGAGGATCATCGTGTTGATGGCGACCGACTTGCCCGAGCCCGTGGTGCCGGCGATCAGGAGATGCGGCATGCGCGCCAGATCGACGATCACCGGCTGGCCGCCGATGTCCTTGCCGAGCACGAGCGAGAGCTTCGCCGCGGTGCGCTCGTAGGCCTCGCAGGCGAGCAGCTCGCGCAGCATGACCGTCTCGCGATGCTGGTTCGGCAACTCGATGCCGATCACGCTCCGCCCCGGCACGACCGCCACGCGCACCGAGAGCGCGCTCATCGAGCGCGCGATGTCGTCGGCGAGGCCGACCACGCGGCTGGTCTTGGTGCCGGGCGCCGGCTCGAGCTCGTAGAGCGTGACGACGGGGCCCGGCCGCACCTTCACGATCTGGCCGCGCACGCCGAAATCCTCCAGCACGGTTTCGAGCAGGCGCGCGTTCTTCTCCAGCGAATCGCGGTTGAGCGCGGTGTCTCGCTGGGCGTCTCTCGACAGCGACAGCAGGTTGAGCGGCGGCAGCTCGTAGGGCC
>JBOHKJ010000465.1:0-2236 GCA_050728975.1 Kiloniellales bacterium
GTTCATGAACCCCGGGCTCGCGACCTGGCTGCCGCGCCTCATCGGCTGGATGTAGCGTGCAGGCCGCGCCGGCGAAGCAGGGAGCGCGCCGCGAGCAAGCGTCCATGAGTCTATGAGGAACCGTGACTTCCGCAACGCGTCGACCGAGGGCAACACCTTCGGCCCACGCCTGCTCGGCACCCGCGGGGCGGACCTGTTCCCGGCGGTCGCCCGCTGCTGGTGATCCCGTAGCAGGGAAACCGGAACCACAGAGGATTGTTTCTCCCTGCCTCTGTGGTTGCCTTTCCTTCCCGGCGCCCGAAGCTCAGCGGCTTCGGCCTCAAGACAGTCAATCGATCAGAACGCCGCGGCGATGCCGTCGCCACGCGGGTCGGCGGCACCCTCGATCACGCCGGAGGGATGGCGCGCCAGGGCGCCGGCATGGCCCATGATCTCGTCGAACGGCCCCACCAGCTCGATGTCGTGCCCGGCCGTGCGCAGGGCATCGACGAGCGCCGCGGGGAAACGGCTCTCCAGCCGGAGGTTGGCCGTGGGGGCGCCCCAGGTTCGGCCGAGCAGCCAGCGCGGCGCGGTCACCGCCGCCTGCAGCTCCTGGCCGAACAGGACGTGGCGGGTGAAGACCGCCGCCTGAGTCTGCGGCTGGCCCTCCCCGCCCATGGCGCCGTAGACCATGACCCGGCCATCGGCGAGCCGCGCCAGCGCCGGCTGGATCGTGTGGAACGGCTTGCGCCCCGGCCGCAGCGCGTTCCGCGCGCCCTCGGCGAGCTGGAAGCTGCTACCGCGGTTCTGCCAGAGGATCCCGGTGTCGCGGAGCCGGACGCCGGAGCCGAACTCCCAATAAAGGCTCTGGATGAAGCTGACGGCGCGGCCCTCGCCGTCGATGGCGCCGAGCCAGACCGTGTCGCCGCCGCCCGGCGCGGCGGGCCAGGGCGCGGCCCGGGTTCGGTCGATGGCGGCGACGTTCTCCGCGAGCGCGGCCTCGGCGAGGAAGCTCTCGGGGTCCGCATCCATGTAGGCCGGATCGGTCACATGGGCGTCACGCACCCGGAACGCCCGCTTGGTCGCCTCGACGAGGCCGTGGAGATAGGCGAAGCCCTCGGGCTCCACGATACCGAGCCGGTCGAACAGCCCCAGCACCAGGAGCGAGGCCAAGCCTTGCGTCGGCGGCGGCAGGTTGTAGGCCGTGCCGCAGCGAAGAGCGAGTTTGAGGGGCGTCACTTCCCGGCCGCGCTGCCCGGTCAGGTCCTCGGGCGTCAGCGGGCTGCCGACGCGCGCCAGCTCCGCGGCCATCGCCGCCGCCAGCTCGCCGCGGTAGAAGTCGTCGAGACCGGCCTTGCCGAGGCGCTCCAGCGTGCCGGCAAGCGCCGGCTGCCTGAACAAGGAACCGACCGGCGGCGGCGCGCCGTCGATCAGGAAGCCCTCCGCGAAGCCGGGAACGTCGAGGAGCTCGGCGCGCTTCTGCGTGGTGTTGGCATGCTGGCTGCGCGTCACCGGCGTGCCCGCGCGGGCGTAGTGGAGCGCGTCCTCCAGCAGGCGGTCGAGTGGCAACCGGCCGCCCCAGCGCTCGGCCACCCGCAGCGCCGCCTGCCAGCCGGAAATCGCCCCGGCCACCGTGTTGGCGGCGAGCGGACCGCGCGGCGGGATCGCGTCCAGCCCCTGCCGGCGGTAGAGCGCGACGTCGACGGCCCGCCCCGCGGCGCCGCAGGCATCGATGCCGACCGGCTCGCCGCCCGGCGCGGCGAGGAGCCAGAAGCAGTCGCCGCCGAGGCCGTTCATGTGGGGGTAGGTGACGGCGATGGCCGCCGCCGCCGCGACCATGGCCTCGACCGCGTTGCCCCCTTCGCGCAGCACGCGCAAGCCCGCCTGCGCCGCCAGATGATTCGGCGCGACCACCATGCCCCGGGTTGCGCGCGGTGTTTGCAGCATGTCCGACCCCTTCCGCTCAGACTGTGCCAATGAAATCGAAGGCGGCGCTGGACGGCTGCCCTGCGCCCTTCGACTGCGCCCTCCGGGCGCGCTCGGGATGAAGCGCTTTTCTCAATGCGATCATGACCCTACCCTCATCCTGAGCGCGTGCGTAAGCGAGCAGTCGAAAAACCCGCCATTCGGACGGCAGCCAACGCGCGCGTCAGTAGTTACAGTTTGAGGCAAATTTTATGAGCTGGCGTCCCCTGGGCGACGAAGAGGGGCACTGGCTCCTGTCCGAGTCCATGGGGGGCGCTTCCTCACGCCCGCG
>JBOHKJ010000466.1:0-17593 GCA_050728975.1 Kiloniellales bacterium
TACGACCCGGAGATTCTGTTCTTCGACGAGCCGCTGTCGGCGATCGACTACAAGCTGCGCAAGACGCTCGAGAAGGAGCTGAAGGACATCCACAAGGAGTCCGGCAAGACCTTCATGTACATCACCCACAGCCTGGAAGAGGCGATGGTGATGTCGGACCGGATCGGAGTCATGCGCTCGGGCAAGCTGGTCCAGGTCGGCTCGCCGGAGGAGATTTACACCAAGCCGCGCGACAAGTTCGTCTCCGAGTTCATGGGCGAGGTGAACGTCATCGACGTCAAGAAAGGCATGAACGGCCACGCCGTCGGCGTCGGAATTTCTGGTAACTTCGTGCTCCACGAGGTTTCGCCCGATTTCCAGAGCGGACATCTGGTGGTGCGGCCGGAGTTCCTGCGCTTCATCGACGCCCCGGGCGATGCCGAGAATCACCTGCGCGGGCGAATCTACAACGAGTACGTCCTCGGCTCGCGTATCCAATATCAGGTGCGGGTCGGCGATAAGGTCTTCATCGTCGAGCGGTTGCGTCAGCAGAGCTACCGCGGCGAGCTCGACCAGGATGTCCTGATCGGCTGGGACGCCAAGGACTCGATTCTGGTCACCGACTGATGACGGTCTCGCCTACCCTGGCAGTCGGCGAGGCCGCGGCGCGGCGCCGTCTCCCTTCGTTCGTGGTGCCGACCGGCGCCCGGTGCGCGATCCCGGTGGTGACATTGCTCGCCGTTGGCTTCCTGGCGCCGCTGATCGCCATCATCGCCTTCAGCTTCTCCGAGCCGCGCAGCTTCGACCCGCTCACGACCTGGACCCTCGAGAATTACCGGACGATCTTCGACCCCACCAATACGGTTTACCAGTCGTTCCTCTGGTCGCTGTATTTCGCGGCGATCGCCTGTGTGGTGCTGGCGTTGCTCTGCTACCCGATCGCCTACGGGCTGGCGCACGTCTTCGGTCGTTGGGCGAACCTCATCACCCTGCTGCTGGTCTTTCCGCTGTTCATCTCGGAGAACGTGCGGCTCTACGGCTGGGTGCTGTTCTTCATCAAGAACGGCGTGCTGGACGGCACGCTGAACACGCTGTTCGGGATCGAGCTGGAGAGCGTGATCTTCACCCCACCCCTCATCGTCTTCGGCATGGTCTACGTCTATCTGCCCTTCATGCTGTTTCCCATGACGCTCGGCCTGTCGATGGTGCCGCGCGAGGTGGTGGAAGCGGCAAACGACCTGGGCGCTTCGCGGCTCCAGACCTTCCGCGAGGTCGAGCTTCCGCTCGCCATGCCTGGAATAATCATCGGCGGCCTGCTGACTTTCGTGCTGGCGGTCGGCGCGGTGGCCGAATCGAAGGTGCTCGGCGGCCAATCGGTGATCGTCATCACCCACGATATCGAGATCGCCTTCACCTACGCCCAGAACTGGCCCCTGGGTGCCGCGCTCTCGGTGCTGCTGATGGCGGTGGTCGGGGTGCTGGTTCTGCAGGTGCTGCGCTACCTCGACCTCGACCGCATCCTGGGGAGGCGCTGATGAGCGTCCCCAAGACCGCACCGACCCGGCGCCTGATCTGGATCTGGACCGGCTTGGCGATTGTCTTTCTCTATCTGCCGGTCGTCTGCGGGCTGCTGGCGTCGCTGTCCCGGTCGCGCTATTTCGGCTTTCCGATCGACCGCTGGTCGTTCTACTGGTGGGAGCGAACTCTCGATTCGATCCAGATCTCGATCCTGATCGAGACCTCGATCACAATCGCGCTGCTGGTGACGGCGATCTCGGTAGTGCTGGCCTTCAGCGGCGCGCTGGCTTTCGCCCGCTACAACTGGAAGGGGCGCACGCTCTATCAGCGGATCGTGCTGCTGCCGATCTTCTTTCCGCAGGCGGTCCTGGGTCTCGCGCTGTTGCTGTGGTTCAACACGCTCGGCCTGCCGCTGTCTTGGAAGACCGCGGTCTTTGCCCACTTGGTGTGGGTCGTGCCGATCGTGACGCTCATCATCGCGATCCAGGTCTACAGCTTCGATCCGGCGCTGGAGGAGGCGGCCCTCGACCTCGGCGCCAGCCGCTGGCAGGTGCTGCGGGAAGTCACGCTGCCCGTGCTCTGGCCCGGCATCTTCTCCGGCGCGCTTTTCGCCTTCCTGCTGTCGTGGGGCAATTTCCCGCTGTCGCTCTATACTACCGGCGCGGACTCGACGGTGCCGGAGTATCTCTACGCCAAGATGATCGCCGGCTATACGCCAGGTGTGCCGACGCTCGGCACGATCTCGACTGCGGGCGCCGCGCTGCTCCTGCTCGGCGGCTATGCGATCGTTCTGGTGGCGAAGCGGGCGCGCGCCAACGCTTGATCTGTCGAGCGATCAAGCGGCCTTGAACTGCTTCAGCTCGTCCAAGAGCTCGGCGGTTGTGCGGACCCGGCCGTAGGCGGCCATGGCCGTGCAGGAGTTGTCGTGCAGCTCCGGCGTCTGTCCGGCGCAGGCATCGCTCACCAGCGTGGTGTAGTAGCCCTTGTCGGAGGCGTCGCGCACCGCCGATTCCACGCACTGGTCGGTGAAGACGCCGCAGATCGCCAGATGCTCGATGCCGAGATTGCGCAGGACGTAGTCGATCACCGTCGAGTTGAAGACTCCGGAGGCGCTCTTGGGCAGCACCATCTCGTCGCCTTGCGGCGCGATCTCGGGCATGACTTCGCCGCCCCAGGAGTCCTTGGGGATGTGGAGATCGGACAGCTTGTGGTCGAGGCTGCGCTCGCGGCCGTCGGCGGTCAGGCTCTGGATCACCGTGTAGAGGACCTCCTGCCCGGACGCGCGAAAGCCGCGGGCCAGCCGCCCGGCGTTGGCGAGCGCGGGCCCGAGCGCCCGGAAATAAGCCTCGCGCCGCTCCGCCGTCCACTTGGCGGCAGGGTGCTCGAAGATGCCGAGCCCGGGCAGACAGAAGGCCTGTTGCATGTCGATCACCAGGAGGGTGCTTTGCCCCGCCACGATGGGCGTCTGACGCGGGTGTGGCCGTCTCATCGCTCTCCTCCCCAAGGCCGGCGGCGCAGTCTAGCCGCTTGCCAGGCGCCAAAAAAGAGCTTTGGAACTACCAAATTTTTTGCCGTGCTCGCCACATTTCGTGGTAGAGGAAAAGACGCCAGGACGGGGCGCCCGCTGGCCGAAATCGAGACCCCATAGGGGAGCCGCGCGATGGATTTCATCTTCATGCTGACCCGGCACGACCAGACGGTCACGGACTGCCTGGAGGTTTTCGAGGAGATCCGCCCCCTCGGGCTGAAGCACATCGGCTTCAAGGACATTGGCGTCGACAAGGACAGGCTGAAGGCGCTCAACCGGGCGATCAAGGAGTCCGGCGCCACCAGCTACATGGAAGTGGTTTCCGCCAGTCCCGAGGCTGCACTCAATTCCGCCAAGGTGGCGGCGGAAATCGGGGTGGACTGCCTGCTGGGGGGCACCGACGTCGAGGGCATCCTGCGCACCCTCAACGGTGCCAAGCTCGGCGTCTATCCCTTCCCTGGCAAGCCGGTCGGGCATCCCACCAAGCTCGGCGGCACGCCCGATCTGGTCGAGGCCCAGTGCGAGCGCTTTCTCGAGCTCGGCTGTGCCGGCGTCGACCTGCTCGCCTATCGGGCGACCGAGGCCGACCCGCTGGAGCTGGTGAAGGCGGCGCGCAAGGCGATGGCCGGAAAGGGCGGGCTGATCTGCGCCGGCAGCGTCGACAGCGGCGAGCGGATCGCCGCCTTGAAGGACGCCGGCTGCGACGCCTTCACCATCGGCTCGGCAGCCTTCGACGGCTCCTTCTCGCCGCGCAAGGGCCGCCTCGCCGGCCAGCTCGAGGACATTCTCGCCGCCTGCTAGAGCGAATCGCGCTCCAGAAAAGACGAGGGAGCTACAGCGACCCTGCAGCCGCCGTAGCTCCCGCTCTTCCCGCGCGCACCCCCCGTTGCGCGGGAAAACCCGCTGGCGCTCAATAAAGCTCCAGGTATTCGTTACGCTCCCAATCGGTCACGTGGCCGTGGAAGCGCGCGAGCTCCGCGCGCTTGACGGCGAGAAACAGCTTCAGGAAATCGCCGCCCAGCATCTTGCCGAAGGCCTTGTCGTTCTCGAGATGGGCGAGCGCGATCTCCAATCGCTGCGGCAGCTTCTCGTGCTTCGGATCGTCTTCGCTTGGTCCCTTGGATTGCGGACCCAGCTTCATCTTGCCCTTCATGCCGAGCAGACCGGCGGCGAGCGTGCCGGCGGCGGAGAGATAGGGGTTCGCCATCGCCGAGGCGCCGCGCATCTCGTGATGGGTGCCGGCATCGCCGGTCGCCTTGGTGCGGACCAGCGCGCTGCGATCCTCGATGCCCCAGGAGATGTTCGAGGGCGCGAAGGTGTGTGGCTTGATCCGGTGGTAGCAGTTCGGCGTCGGCCCGATCAGCGCCATCAGCGCGGGCGCGTGCTTCAGGATGCCGGCGGCGAAGTGGCGGGCGACCGCCGAGAGGCCGTCCCTCTCCTTGAGATCGAGAAAGGCATTCTTCCCGGTTTTGCGGTCGATCAGGCTGATGTGGACGTGGCAGCCGCAGCCGGCGCTATCGGACCAGGGCTTCGACATGAAGGTGGCGAGATAGCCTTCCCTGTGGGCGACCTCCTTGACCGTGTTCTTGAAGGTGAAGGCTTTGTCGGCGCCGGCGACGCCGACGGCAGGGCCGTAGTTGATCTCGAACTGCGAGGGTGCGTACTCGCAGTTGTGGGTGATGATGTCGATGCCGACGCCTTTGAGGTTGGCGAGGATGCTGTCGATCGCCGGCACGTAATTGTTGCGGGTCGAGTTGAAGATGAAGACGCCGCCGAACAGCGGCTCGTGGGTGTCCGGGGTCAGCAGATAGAACTCGAACTCGTGCCCCATCATCACGTCGTAGCCGAGACTCGCCGCCTCTTCGATCAGGCGGGCGAGCACGTAGCGGGGCGAGGCCTCGATCGGCGCGCCGTCGTTGTAGGCGACGTCGCAGATCACCTTGGCGGTGTTGGCTTTCCAGGGGACCGGGCACAGAGTGGAGAAATCCGGGAACAGCTTGGAATCGGCGTAGTTGATCTCTTCGTTCAAACCGGTGCCAGAGATGACATCGGCCGCGGTGTCGAGGCCGAGCACGCCGCCGTAGAAATTGAGCCCCTTGCGGGCGTAGCCCTCGACCGCGTCGATCGGCACCAGCTTGGAGCGGGAGATGCCGTGAAGGTCCGGCAATTCGAAGCGCAGGAACTCGATCTTGCTCTTGCGCAGGCGCGCAACTTCCCCCGCCAGCCAATCCTTAGCCCGTGCCATAGACCTGCTTTCCCCCGCGGGCGGCCGCGCTTTTGCCCTCGTGCGCTCTTTCTGCGCTTCGCCGGCCCGGAAGGCTACCCCGGCAAATCTGTGAGGCTCAACAGAAAACTTGTGACTCGCAACGCTTTCTCCTTGCGGAGCGGCGCTGCCTTGCACCACCGTTGCCCCAGCGTTCGGACGGGGCCGGGGAGGCGGAAATGCGTCTTGCGGGCAAGCGGGCCTTCATCAGCGGCGCCGGCGGCGGGATCGGCGCCGCAGCCGCAGCGGTCTTCGCGCGCGAAGGCGCACGCGTGGCCGCTGCCGACCTCAAGGCCTCGGCGGCAGAGGAAACGGCACACAAGATCGCCGCGGCGGGCGGAGAGGCCGTTGCAGTGTCGGGCGATGTGGCCGAGCCAGCGAGCTGTCGGGCGATGCTCGACCGCAGCGCCGAAGCCTTCGGCGGCCTCGACATTCTCTTCAACAACGCGGGGGTAATGCTGGCGGGCGACGACGGCCCGGTCGAAACGCCGCTCGAGATATGGGAGTCGACGCTCAAGGTGAACCTGACCGGTGTGTTCCTGGCGTGCAAGTACGGCATTCCCCATCTCGAGCGGGCCGGCGGCGGGGCGATCGTCAATGCGGCCTCGGTCGTCGCGCTGGTCGGCTCGGCCTATCCGCAGATCGCCTACACCGCCAGCAAGGGCGGGGTGATCGCGCTGACCCGCGAGCTGGCGATCCAATACGCCCGCAAGGGAATTCGCGTGAACGCCATCTGTCCCGGCCCGGTCGCGACATCGATGGTGAAGACTTTCCTCGCCGACGACGCGGCCTGGGCGGCGCGGCGGCCCTACATGCCGATGGGGCGGCTCGGCGAGCCGGAAGACATCGCCAGGCTGGTCGCCTTCCTGGCAAGCGACGAAGCGCGCTACATCACCGGCGCGGTCTATCCCATCGACGGCGGAATCTCCGCCGCCTACGTGATCGACGACGAGGCTTAACTTCGGTCGACGATGGCGTGGAGGCGGTGGTTGAGCGGGGCCAGCGCAGCCTGCGCCTCCTTGTAGACCGCGAAGAGCTCGCCATGGAGCGCGTGGCGCGCCGCGTCGGGCTCGCTGCGGTCGACGATGGTGACGCAGCGGGCGACCGCTGCCTCGGGATCGCGGTAGATCCCGGCGCCGATGCCAGCGATCAGCGCGGCGCCGAAAGAGGCGTCGCCGTTGCCAGGGCGCTCGATCGTTAGACCGGTTACGTCGGCGATGATCTGGCGCCAGACCGCGCTGCGCGCGCCGCCGCCCAGCAGGCGAATCTCGCCGAAGCTCAGCCCGAGCGCGCGCGCCGCCTCCAGCAGGTCGCGGATCGAGTAGGCGATGCCCTCATAGAGCGCACGGGCGAAGTGGCCGCGCCCATGGCTCATGGTGGCGCCGATGAAGTCGGCGCGCAGCAGCGGGTCCCAATAGGGCGCGCGCTCGCCCTGCAGATAGGGATGGAACAGCAGCCCGTCGCTGCCGGGCGTCGTCGCGCCGGCGAGGCGATCCATCTCGGTGAAGGCGCGTGCGCCGGCCCCTTCGTCGTCGCCATCGAGGAAGAAGCGGTCGCGCAGCCAGCGATGGGCCGAGGCGCAGGAGTTGGTGCCGGTCGCGGTGTAGTAGAGACCCTCGACGATGTGCGGATAGCAGGAGATCGGCGGGTTGACGCTGGGACCATCGGTGGCGAGGAACAGCACGCCGGCGGTCGCGAGCTTGATCGCGCCCATGCCCGGCCTGACCGCACCGGCGCCGAACAGCTCGACCGTGGTGTCGTTGGCGCCACAGACCACCGGCGTCCCTGCGGCGAGACCGCTGTCGCTTGCGGCGCGCGCGGTGACAGCGCCGACGATGTCGCTCGGCTTCACCACCGGCGGCAGGCGCTCCAGCGGCCAGTCGATCAGCGCGCAGAGCTCGGGCGACCAGGAGCGGGTGGCGTCGTCGGCCAGCAGCGCCCCCAGCGCGTCGCTGTAATCGGTCTCCCAGGAGCCGGTGAGGCGTGAGCGGAGATAGTCCTTGCAGAGATAGAGCCGCTTGGTGCGTGCCACCACTTCGGGCTCGTGCGCCTGCAGCCACTTCAGCATCGCGAGCGTCCAGGTCGGGTTCGCCCGATTGAGCGACCTGGCAACGATGAGATCGCCGGCCTCTTCGTGAAGCGCGCGCGCCTCCTTCGCGCTGCGTTGGTCGTTCCACATGATGGCGGGGCGCAGGACCTTGCCGGCGTCGTCGGCCAGCACCGGAATGTGGGCTCCGCCCGACACTCCGATTGCGGCGATTGCCTTCGGATCGATCCTGGCGGCCGAAAGCGCGGCCGGCACCGCGCGGCAGAGCGCGCCGTACCATTCCTCCGGGTCCTGCTCGGACCAGCCGAACTTGGGGATGCTGGTGGCGACCGGATGGGAGCCTTCGCCGGCCAAGCGGCCGTCGAGGCCGATGATCGTCGCCTTGAGGCTGCCGGCGCCGAGATCGATCCCCAGCAGGAAGTCGCCGCCGCCCATCCTTCGTTCCTCTTTTTACCCGCTCTTGCCCGTCCCGCGCGGGCCTCCGACTTATGGCAGAGGCAGAGAGAGGACGGCAATGGATACTGTTGGAAGCGCCATATTCCCTGTGGTAACTGTCAAGTTGTTGGCTTGGTGCGCCGAGGCGCGCCAGCGCCCGGAGGGTGCTCCGCTTCGACCATGAACCAGACCGTCGCCAGCCAGCTCGACCGCAGCCTGATCGGCGCCCGCGTGCCGCTCGACGAGATTCCGGTGATCGACTTCGCGCGCTTCCTGCAGGGCACGGCCGCGGACCGCAAGGCGACCGCCTTGGCGATCGGCGAAGCCTGTCGCAACATCGGCTTTTTCTATCTGGTCGATCACGGCGTGCGCCGGGAGGCGCTCGATCGAGTCTTCGCCGAGGCCGCGCGCTTCTTTGCCCTGCCGCCGGCGAAGAAAGCCGAGATCGCCATCGAGAAATCGCCCTGCCATCGCGGCTACTTCTCGCTCGGTGGCGAGAACCTCGATCCGGCCAAGCAGAGAGAAGCGGGCGACTTCAAGGAGGGAATCAAGATCGGGCGCGATCTTGCGCTCGATCATCCGCTGGTGATCGCGGGCACGCCGCTCCACGGACCCAACCAGTGGCCGGACGGGCTGCCGGGCTGGCAGGAGACGCTGCAGGCCTGCTACGACCGGCTGGTGGTCCTCGGACGCGAGATCATGCACGCCTTCGCGCTCGCGCTCGGCTTGCCGGAGGACCACTTCGACCGCTGGCTCGAAGGACCGATGGCGACGCTGGGACCGCTCCACTACCCGCCGCAGATTGGCGCCATCACCGAAGCGCGACTCGGCGCTGGCGCCCATACCGACTTCGGCTGCCTTACCATCCTGGCGCAGGATCCCGTCGGCGGTCTGCAGGTGCGCAACTCGGCGGGGGTGTGGATCGATGCGCCAGCCATTCCCGGCAGCTTCGTCGTCAACATCGGCGACATGATGGAACGCTGGACCAACGGCATTTTCAACTCGACTCATCACCGGGTCATCAACAGCTCGGGCCGCGACCGCTATTCGCTGCCGTTCTTCTTCGATCCTTCCTTCGACGCCGACCTCACCTGCCTCGCGACCTGCCAAGGCCCGGACCGTCCGCCGAAGTATCCGCCGACCACCGGCGGCCAGCACCTGCTGGATCGGATCGACGCCACCTTCGACTACCATCGCCAGAAGGACCGCAAGAACTAGCGCGTGAGCGCAGTCGAGTCAGCGTCTGGCGGCGCGCTCGCGGGCCGCCTCGGCGAAGGCGGCGAAGAGCTTGCGCGAAACTGGATTCTGCCGCGCCTTGTATTCGGGATGCCACTGGACGCCGAGCACGAAGCCGGCCTCCTTGTGGGCGACTGCCTCGACCGTGCCGTCGGCGGCTTCGCCCTCGGCCACCAGCGGCGGGGCGAGGCGGTCGACGCCCTGGCGGTGCAGCGAGTTCACCGTCACGCGATCGGTTTCCAGGATTGTCGCGAAGCGCCCCTCGGGCTTCAGCCGCACCTCGTGACGTTCGCCATAGCGTATGTCGAGATCCTCGTCCTGTGGCGCGCGGTGGTCGTCGCGCGCGTCCACCTCGTGGATCTCCGGATGGAGCGTGCCGCCGAGCGCGACGTTGAGCTCCTGGAAGCCGCGGCAGATGGCGAAGACCGGCAGCTGCTGGCGGATCGCCTCTTCGAGCAGCGCGAAGACCGTCTCGTCGCGCGCCAGATCGTAGGGTTCGGCGCGCGCGCTCGGCTCCTGGCCGTAGCGCGGTGGATGGACGTTGGACAGGCTGCCGGTCAGCAGCAGGCCGTCCAGGAGGCCGGCCGTCCGCGCGACGTCGAGACGGTTGCCGAGCGCCGGCACGATCAAGGGCGAGGCGGGGCCGCAATCGGCGAGGGCCTCGAGGTACTTGGCGCCGACGCTGTGCTGCGGTCGCCCGCGCAGCTCGCGCAGGCAGGCCGAAACGCCGATCACCGGTAACTGCTTGTCGGGCAAGGAAGCGCCTCCGCGCGGTCGAGGGAATCCAAGACTCGCACGGTCCAAAGGCAGCGGAAAGCGCCGCCTTTGGGGACTCCGGACCGGCCCGCCAAACGCCGGAAGGGCCGAGTCGAACCGCACCGCTGGGCGATAACCGGCGGAAAAGACGCCATATTCTCGTTTGCACTCTTGGTTAACGAAGCTCTGGTAAGCCAGATGGCAAGGTCGGCGGGAAGTCCGGCCAGAAGGTTTTCCGATCGACGATCACGGCGCCGGCGAAAAGGCTGACGAGCCGCCGGCCTGGAGAGGGCGGAAGCGAGAGCGTGTCACGCGACCTGGCAATAGCGGCAGCGGGCAGTCCGCAATGAATCAGATCTCCACCCGAGATGCTGAGCGGCATCGCCTTGCCGTCCTGCGGAAGTACGAGATTCTCGATACGCCGCCGGAAGAGGCCTTCGACCGCATCACGCGCCTGGCGGCGCACCTCCTCAGGGTACCGGTCGCGTTGATCTCCATGGTCGACGAGGACCGCCAATGGAACAAGTCGCACTATGGCCTGGACGTAGAATCCTTGCCGCGCCCCATATCGTTCTGCACGCACGCCGTCGCCAGCGAGCGAACCTTGATCGTTCCCGATGCTACGCGCGACGCGCAGTTCGCCGACAACCCCTTCGTCACCGGCGAGCCGGGTGTGCGCTTCTATGCCGGTGTGCCCTTGAGGGTGCGCGAGGGAGCGACGCTCGGGACGCTGTGCGTCGTCGATTTCGAAGCGCGGGACATCACGCCGGCAGAACGGGCCCTTCTCGAGGATCTCGCCGATCTGGTGGTCGAGGCCTTGGAGCTGCGTCTGGTCAGTTCCGAGGCCATGAAGGTCAGGGACGAATCGCTCGAGGCCAGGCAGCAGTCCGATGCCCGGCTGCTCCGCGCTGTCGAGAGCATGTCCGACGGTTTCTCCCTCTATGACAATGCGGAGCGCCTGATCCTATGCAACAGCCAGTTCATGGGTCAGGTCGGCGAGGAGATCGCCAACGACCTGATCGGCAAGACATTCGAGGAAATCGTACGGCTGCTGGCCGATCGTCGCCACTACGACGGTATCGGGCAGAATCGCGACGCCTGGATCAAGGAGCGCCTCGACCTTCATCGGTTGCGTGAGCCTCATGTCCAGAAGCAGCGGGACGGCAGGATGTTCCTCATTCGCGAGTTCCCGACGCCAGACGGCGGCTTCGTGCTGACTCGGACCGATATCACGGCACAGATGGACACCGAGCGGGCGCTGCGCGAGAGCGAGGAGCGTTTCCGCGCCATCGTCAATCACTCGCCGACCAAGATTCACATCAAGGACGCCGAAGGGCGCTACATCCTCGTCAACCCGCTTTCGGAAAAGCTGTTCGGCGCTACAGAGGCGGAGCTGAAAGGCAAGAGCACGGTCGAAGTCTTCGATGCCGATCAGGCGAAGGCCTTTCGAGCCCACGACCAGCAGGTTCTGGATACCCGCAAGCCGCTGGAGAGGGAGGAGCAATTCGTCGAGGCGGACGGTGTCCACACCTATCTGACAGTCAAGTTCCCGATCCTGAACACCGCCGGCGAGTTCATGGGCATCGGTGCGATCGGTACCGACATCACCGACCGCAAAGAGGCAGAAGCGCGACTCCACCAGAGCGAGAAGGCGCTGCAGATGCGGATCGCCGAGCTGGAAGAGGCGCAGTCCAAGCTCAAAGAGCAGGAGATCAAGCTCACGGCGCTCACGGAGAACCTTCGCATGGCTCACGACCATGCCCAGTCCGCCAACCGCGCAAAGTCGGAATTCCTGGCCACCATGAGCCACGAGCTTCGCACGCCGTTGAACGCGATCATCGGCTTCTCGGAGATCATGTGCTGCGAGACGCTGGGACCCATGGGCAACAGTCAGTACGGCGAGTATGCGAAGGACATCAACGAGTCCGGGCAACATCTTCTTGCGTTGATCAACGACATCCTCGACCTCTCCAAAGTCGAATCGGGGCTCGACGAGCTCAATGAGGAGAGCATCGACCTAGGAAAGCTTGTTCCGTCCGTCGTGCGATTGATCCACCAGCGCGCGCAGAAGGAGTCGGTCACCCTGCGCCTGGACATTCCCAACGAATTGCCGGCGTTGCGCGCCGATCAGCGTAAGGTGAAGCAGGTCCTGGTCAATCTGATGAGCAACGCTGTGAAGTTCACCAACGCCGGCGGAGAGGTCGTGCTCAAGGTTCGTGCCGACAGCGCGCAGGGATATCGCTTCCAGGTCATCGACACCGGAATCGGCATTGCCCCCGAGGATATCGCGAAGGCTATGGCTCAGTTCGGCCAGGTCCATTCCGGCCTCACGCGGGAATACGAAGGAACCGGACTCGGCCTGCCGCTCGCCAAGTCGTTGGTCGAGCTGCACGGCGGCACGCTTAGGCTCGAGTCCGAGCTCGGCGTCGGGACCACGGTCACCGTGAGCTTTCCGGCCGACCGCATCGGAGCCGCCGAGGACGTCGAGACCTCGCAAGGCCTGCCGGCCCGGCGCTGATCCTCCGCTCCGCGCATGGCCACTCGGCCGTCGCCGGAAGCCGATCCCGCTCGCTGCCCACTTCCCCCCACACCTGATTTGGACTATGATTAAAATTAGGTGACTGAAATGAAACGGGCCCGGCCGGGGGAGATGCCGAGGACGCTTCGCTAGGGGGCCTCGAGCGGTTCCGGGGGCACTGGCCCGAACGGTCATCGAAAAAAATCGAATCCCGGAGCGCACGAGGAGACAGGGCGTGCCTGCGGTCGCCCCGCCTTGCTGCCGCTAAGTCGGCAATGCGCGGAAGCTAGCGCAGGCGACGGCCGAGAGACGGGCCCTGCGAGCCTGTCTCGGGCCAGGGTGTGGTCGCCTGCCGGGGGCGGTCGGCGGCCGATGACAAGGGGGAATGTCTATGGACAGCGATATCGGTGCCTTAACGGTGATCTTCACCGAGACCTACTATTGGGTCACCGTCGTCTTCATGTTTCTCATTCACGTCGGCTTCTGCATGTACGAGGTCGCTGCCTCGCGCCAGAAGAATCACCTGCATACACTGCTGAAGAACACCATGGTGGTGCCGCTGGTCACCGTCACCTTCTTCTTCTTCGGCTGGTGGATCTATTTCGCGTTCCCCAACGGACCGGGAATTACGGGCGGGTTGATTTCCGCGCCTTGGGCCGAGCCGTGGAGCGAGCTGATGGGCGCTCATATGGGCGGTGCGCCAGCCAGCGATGCCGTCACCGCCGACGACACAATCTTCTGGGCGCGCATCAACGGAGTGTTCTGGGCGGCGTTCCTGCTGTTCTCCTGGACCGCGGCCTCGATTGTGTCCGGAGCGCTCATCGAGCGCGTGCGGTCCGGCGCGTTCTGGCTCCTGGCCGTGCTGGTCGGCTCGGTGACCTGGATCATCGACGCCGCCTGGGGCTGGCATCCTGAAGGCTGGATGGTCCGGATCCTCGGCTATCACGACGCTTACGCTTCCGGCGTGATCCACGCGATCGCCGGCGGCGCGGCGCTCGGCTACCTCATCGTGTTGGGACCGCGCATCGGCAAGTTCGCCGCCGACGGCACGCCGCGCGATCTGCAGCCGCATAATCCCTGGCTGGTCACGATCGGCTTGTTCCTGATCTATACCGGCTTCTGGGGCTTCTATGCGGCCTGCAACGTGCCGATCTTCGACATCCAGTCGGGCGACGGCGTGTTCTATTCGGCGACAAATATCTATCTCGCCCCGACATCGCTCTCCGCCATCACCTACAACTTCCTTATGTCGCTCTCCGGTGGTCTGCTGGTCGGCTACATGGTGTCGAAGGGCAATGGCTTCTGGACCTATTCGGGCGGTCTTGCCGGCATCATCACCGCTTCGGCCGGCAACGATCTCTATCACCCAATCCAGGCCATGCTCATCGGCGGGTTCGGCACCTTCTGCGCCTATCGACTGCATCATTGGGTGGAGCGGCGCTTCAAGATCGACGACGCCGTAGGCGCAGTGGCCGTCCACGGCTATGCCGGATTCATCGGCGTGGTCGTCTGCGGCTTTGTCCTGTGGGGCTATCCCTCCTCGCCGAATCCGGAGTTCGCGCCGGTCACGCCCTGGGGCCAGTTCATTGGCGCCATCATCATGTTCTGGGTGCTCGGCTTCATTCCATCCTACGTTCTGGCCTTGATCATGAAGTCGGTCGGACTGCTGCGCATACCCAAGGCCGTCGAGCTTGCCGGTCTCGATCTGACCGAGAAGACCGAGCTGGCAGCGGCCTATCGGCGGGTGCGCGATGCGGAGCTCGAGGAAGCCCGCCAATCCGGACTCATCTAGAGAAAACGACAGAATACGGAGGACATCATGTCGACTGGAATGGTCGAAAACTGGACCGGCAACATGCTGGACATTGGGCCACTCTATCCCTTCGTCGGCAGTGAAGTGCTGCTGGTGATCGTCGGAGTTGCCGTGTGGATCGGCTGGCACATCTGGCAGGTGCGATTCGAATCGCAGAGCTACGAGCAGAATGGCCGGTTGCAGGGGGAATCCTTGCGGAAAGCGATGGGCGACGACTGACCGCCGCCCGCTCGAACAAATCGACTAGAGCGGATCGCGCGAATCCGCTTTAGTCGTATCGATCGAAGCAAATTCGCCGGGTCGATGGATCGCTCCCGTTCGAATGGCCGCGTGGGCGATTCCACCTGACCAGGATCACCTCCAGGGGGCCCTGACGGATCTCGTTGGGGCCCCCGAAATCCGTTGTGCTAACAGGTCAGAGCTGTGCCGCAGAAAACCGCAAAATCAGCCAGGGCCGCTGCGCGTGTCGCTCAGGTGAGCGCCGACGCGCCGTCGAACCGTCTCGAGGCCGCTATCGGCCGCGAGGTGCGGGCGTTTCGGCGCAAGCTCGATATGACCGTAGTCGAGCTGGCGCGTCTGGCCGATCTCTCCCCCTCCATGCTGTCGAAAATCGAGAACGGCATGACCTCGCCTTCGCTGGCGACGCTCCGCGCGCTCTCCGAGGCGCTGCGGGTGCCTGTCACCTCCTTCTTCCGCAAGTTCGAAGAAGGGCATGAAGCCTCCTTCGTGCCGGCCGGCCAAGGCCTGACGATCGAGCGGCGGGGAACGCGCGCCGGCCACCAGTACGCCCTGCTCGGTCACACCGTCGGCCGGCGCTACGCCTTCGAGCCTTATCTCATCACTTTGACCGAGAAGTCGGAGATCTTCCCCTTGTTTCAGCACAAGGGGATCGAGTTTCTCTACGTCCTGGAGGGGAAGGTGACCTACCGCCATGCCGACAAGGTTTACCGCTTGCGACCCGGCGATTCCCTGATGTTCGACGCCGATGCGCCCCATGGGCCCGAGGAGCTGGAGAGCCTGCCGATCCGCTTCCTCTCGATCATGGTGTCCCAACGGGACGAAGAGGACGGCGAGGGTTGAAAATTCCTGGTAGGAACATTTTTTTCCTCCTATAGTATGAAGGCGGCCAGAGCCGGCCGGGAAGGAACAAGGGACATGTGCGGCATCGTTGGCCTGTTTCTCAAGAACGCAGAGATGGGCGACCGGCTGGGTCGCCACTTCGCGCCGATGCTGAGGGAGATGAGCGAGCGCGGGCCGGACAGCGCCGGCTTCGCCATCTACCGGAACGGTGCAGCCCCTGGCAGCACGAAGTTCACTCTGTTCCATGCCGACGAGGACTTCGCCTGGGAGCCGCTGGCAAAGTCGCTGGGCAAGGACCTGGGCCGGAAGGCGACGGTTCGCCAGGTCGCGACCCATGCCGTTCTGACCGTCAAGGCCCCGGTCGAGGCGCTACGCGGCTGGCTGGCCGAGCATCATCCAGAGGTGCGGGTGGTCGGTTTCGGCGACACCGTCGAGGTCTACAAGGAGAAAGGCAATCCCGAAGAGGTGGTCGAGCGCTTCGCGCTCGCCGAGATGACCGGCACCCACGCGCTCGGCCATACGCGCATGGCGACCGAGAGCGCGGTGACGACCCAGCATTCGCATCCCTTCTCGACCGGGCTCGACCTTTGCCTGGTCCACAACGGCTCGCTGTCGAACCACAATCGCCTGCGCCTGTGGTTGAAGAAGCACGGCGTCACCTTCGAGACCGACAACGACAGCGAAGTGGCCGCGGGCTATCTCACGCACCGCATGGGCGAGGGAGCGAGCCTCGACGAGGCGCTGGAGGCCGCGGTGAAGGATCTCGATGGCTTCTACACTTTCGCGGTCAGCACCAGGAGCGGTTTCGCGGTGCTGCGCGACGGCATCGCCTGCAAGCCGGCGGTGCTGGCGGAAACCGACGACTGGGTCGCCATGGCCTCGGAGTACCGTGCGATCGGCTCGTTGCCGGGCGCCGAGACGGCGCGCATCTGGGAGCCCAAGCCGGCGGTGGTCTATCACTGGGAGCTCGGGCGGTGAGCGCGCGGGCGCCACGGACGCCGCAGACCTAGGGCGCAGCGGTGGCGAAGGCATCCTCGAGCGTGGAAGCGAGGGCGACCAGCGTCATCGACCTCGACAGCGCCTCGATCCGCGACCTCAACGCCGGCCTGCACGCCTTGCCCGAAGGAGCCAACGAAGGCCTCTGGGAGATTCGCCATCCGCGCGGGAAGCACTCGCTCGCCGTCGGTCTTACCCAGCCGGTCGAGGTCGTGATCGACGGTCACGTCGGCTACTACTGCGCCGGCATGAACAAGGCAGCGACGATCGTCGTCACCGGCAACGCCGGACCCGGGCTGGCCGAGAACATCATGTCCGGCTTCGTGCGCGTCAAAGGCAATGCCTCCCAGTTCGCCGCCGCCACCGGGCGCGGAGGGATGGTGGTGATCGAGGGCGACGCGAGCGCGCGATGCGGCATCTCGATGAAGGGCGTCGACATCGTGGTCGGCGGGGGCGTCGGACACATGAGCGCCTTCATGGCCCAGGCGGGACATCTGGTGGTCTGCGGCGACGCTGGCGACGACCTCGGCGATTCGATCTACGAGGCGGCGATCTATGTCGGCGGCAAGGTCGGGCGGCTCGGCTCGGACTGCGTCGAAAAGGAGATGACCGCCGGGCACCGCGAGACGCTGCGCGGGCTGCTGCACAAGGCGGGCATCGAGGCCGACGTCGGCCGTTTCCGCCGCTACGGCTCGGCGCGCAAGCTTTACAACTTCAAGGTCGATCATGCCGACAGCTACTGACAGGGACGCGCCCGCCGCCGAGGCCGAAGTGCCGGACCCGAGCGGCCAGCGCCCTTCGGCCATCTTTCCGCCGCAGGTGGTGGCGGAGATTCACCGCGCTGCCCAGGAGGGCATCTACGAAATCCGCGGCTACGGCGCCAAGCGAAAGGTGCCGGGCTTCGACGACCTGCTGTTCCTCGGCGCTTCGATCTCGCGCTACCCGCTGGAAGGCTACCGCGAGCGCTGCGACACCGATGTCGTGCTGGGTACGCGCTTTGCCAAGACGCCGATCCATCTCAAAATTCCGATCACCATTGCCGGGATGAGCTTCGGCGCGCTCTCGGCCCATGCCAAGGAAGCGCTCGGCCGCGCGGCGAGCGACATGGGCACCAGCACCACCACCGGCGACGGCGGCATGACCGACGAAGAGCGGCGCGCCTCCAAGACGCTGGTCTACCAGGTGCTGCCGTCGCGCTACGGCAAGAATCCGGACGACCTGCGCCGCGCCGACGCGATCGAGATCGTGGTCGGCCAGGGCGCCAAGCCGGGCGGCGGCGGGATGCTGCTGGGCCAGAAGATCAGCGCGCGCGTGGCGAAGATGCGCACCCTGCCGGAGGGCATCGACCAGCGCTCGGCCTGCCGCCATCCGGACTGGACCGGGCCGGACGACCTGGTGATCAAGATCAACGAGCTGCGCGAGAT
>JBOHKJ010000467.1:0-19191 GCA_050728975.1 Kiloniellales bacterium
ATCGCACCCAGTCCGGCGCGCGCGAGCGCCGCGTCAGCGATCTTCTTTCGCTTCGCGCGCGGCGCTTTCCTGAGTGCCAGGGCGTAGATCACGTTGGCGCGCGCCGAGCGGCGCAGCAGCACCGGCCGTTGGAACACCATCGCCTGACGCGTGCCGGCGCTCGCCGCCGACGCTCCGTTCCACGAAACCCGCCCCGCTGTCGGCGGGATCAAGCCGTGGCAGAGGCGCAACAGCAGGCTCTTACCGGCGCCGTTGGCGCCGAGGACGAGGCTGCGCGCGCCAGTTTCGAAGGCGAGATCGAGCGGGCCCAACAGCGTCGTGCCGCGCGCGGCGAAGATCAGGCCGTCCGCCCTCAGCGGAAGGATGCCGTCCGTCAAAGACGTGTCGTTGGCGCCGTCGCGCGGCATCACGCCCGCGCCTCCTGCGCGGTACGGGAAACACCGTGCGCCGCCAAGTTGATCGTCAAGGAGAGCGCGATCAGGACGATCCCGAGACCGAGCGCGAGCGCCAGATCGCCCTTGCTGGTTTCGAGCGTGATGGCGGTCGTCATGACGCGCGTCACATGGTCGATATTGCCGCCGACGATCATCACCGCGCCGACTTCCGCGGTCGCCCGCCCGAAGCCGGCCAATACCGCCGTCACCAGGCGATAGCGGCCCTCCCACAGCAGGGTCGGGATCATGCGTCCCGGCCCGGAGCCGAGCGAGCGCAGCTGCTCGTCGTATTCTTCGCTGAGGTCGGCGATCGCCTGGCGGGCAAGCGCGGCGACGATCGGCAGCACCAGGATGAACTGGGCGATCACCATGGCGGTCGGCGTGAAGAGCAGGCCCAGCGTGCCGAGCGGCCCGGCGCGGGAGAGAAAGAGATAGACGACGAGGCCCACCACCACCGGCGGCAGCCCCATGAAGGCGGTCAGCAGAGCGGTGACCGCGCCGCGGCCCGGGAAGCGATAGAGAGCCACGGCGGCACCCAGTGGCAGGCCGACCAGGGTGGCGAGCGCCACGGCGGTCAGCGAAACCCGGAGCGACAGCCCTACGATCTCCACCAGATCCGCGTCGAGACTGACAATCAGGGCAAAGGCCGTCGCAGCGGCCGCCCCAAGCTCCTGCACCGCGTTGTCCTCCCGTCGTTCCTATAATCCTACGCTTTAAAGCGCAGTTCTTACAAGAAAGGCGTCAAGACAGCAGATAAAAGGTACTATTGCGCAGGACGCCATATTTTCGCAGTGCACAAGAAGAGTCGGCCGGCGATCGAGGGTCGCCGGCCGGAATGGCACCGCGAGTGTTGCGGTGCAGTTCAGTTGGGCTGGAGCTGGTGCTTCTCGACTTGAGGCGTGACCTGCAGCACCTGGGGCGTGCTCTGCAACGGCGCCTTGGCCGGTGCCTTGAGCTTGCCCGCACCGGCTTGCGGCAATACTGGCCGCGTGCCGACAGTGAGGCCCTCGCCCCCCTGGAGGCCCGGGACCACCGCTACCTGGGTGCAGGTCAGCCATTCGGTCTTCTTAGGCACCGAGGCGACGATGCTCTGGGGGTTGGAACCGGTCAGGTTGAAGCCGAGGGTCATGGTGCGTTTGGCTACGCCGTTGGAGAAGGCCAGCGCCGCCGTCCAGTCGATTTCGCGCTCGGCGCCGATCAGGATCTTCTCGCCGTTCTCGATCTCGTAGGCCTGTGGTGCCGAGAAGTAGTAGTCGCCGACGAATGCGGCGTAACCGGACATCTGGCCGCGGCCCTCGATCAGGCCGACCAGCTTTAGACGCACCGGGCAGACCTGGGTTTGGCTGCCCGGCTCATTGTCGTTGATTGGGAAGGCCCTCTTCTCGACGACAACCCACTGCATTTTCACGGTAGGCGGCAACTCCGCGATAAGCCCCGTTGCACCTGGCTCGACGCACTTCATGCTGTAGCTCTCCCAGGCGGTCTCGAAGGGATCGCCGACGCCGACCATGCGCACCATGCCGGTCTCGTCGCCATTCAGGTTGTTGGGAACGTCGTACTGATGGCTGAAGAACACGGTCTTGGAATGATCGGTGGAAACCGTCTTGACATCGCTCTTGTGGCCTTGCGTGTCCTCGTAGCGGAACTTGACCTCGGTGTTGACGTCGCGGGTGCGAATTACGCCTGAGGTCTTGATCTGGCACAGGCCCGAGGGACCGTACTGCTCGATCAGAGTCAGACTGGCGTTCTCGACATCCGGCAGTACGGTGTTGAGGTCGTTGGTTGCGACCGGCGCGGTGCTGCCATGCCACTTCTGGCATACGAGCTGGATCGTCGGATTGTTGAACTCGGCTTCGTCGAGCGGCGGGCCGCCGGTCACGCCGTTGAACTCGACCTCGTAGTCAGAGCCGACCTCGATCACGATCTTACGGTCCTGGTCGAAGATCTGGTGGTTCGAAAGCCCGCTCTGGCGAAGCTGGTCCGCGAGCCCGTTGCAGTGGGCGAGCGCGAAGAACTCGTAGGCCGAGCCGGGCACTTCGACATGCTCCGTGCGATCGACCGACTTCGGCCGCGGCGTCGAGTAGGACTTGCTGTAGCCGTGGCCGGAAAGATGCATCGGACCGCCGAACGGGCTGTCAGGCTTGAAGACGAACCATACCTTCCAGCTCTTGACGCGCCCCGATACCCCGGCGTCGAACTGCGCGCGGATCTTGCCGGCGAAGCCGGCCGGCGCTTGCAGCTGGGTATAGCTGGAGCCGTTGCTCAGCACGACGATCTCGGGCGTCCAGATCGAGACCACGGCGACCTCGGCGGAGTCGGCCTTGGCCGACTGGGACCCTATGGCCAGGGTCAGGCCGGCGGCGACCGCCAGGGACCGACCGAACTGCCTCGAACGACGTTTGCCACCGTCCTGCGTCCTCATGGCTCAATCCTTTCCTGTAGGCGGCGGGAACCGCGGGCTGCGCCTCCCTGCTCGCCGGTGGGTCGCAAGACGGGCTCGGAGCGTTCATTTCAGGGCCTAAGCGCCGGGAAAGCCGAGGATTCCGGCGCGCCGGTCGAGGGGCGTTGCCCTTGTTCGCCGGCCCACGTCCGCGCATATTGGCTGGGAGGCGAGAGAGGATGGCTATGGCGGGCGAAGCGGCGGTCAGGACCTGGAAGCGCGGCACGGCCAAGGCCGATGTCGCCACGCTGGGCGAGTTCCTGGTCCGTCCAGACCCGGCCGACCCGCGCCTGACCGAGCGGCTCGCCGGCCTCGATCAGGACGGCGCGCGCGTCGAGACCTCGGTGGTCGTCGAGCGACCGCTGACGCTCTATCTCAACGGCCAGGAAATCGTCACCATGATGACGATCGGCGACTTTCCCGACTATCTGGCCGTCGGCTATCTCCTCAATCAGAACATGCTGTTGCCCGACGACCGCATCACGGAGGTCGAACACGATCCCGAGCTCGACGTCGTCGTGGTGCGCACCGAGCGGGAGACCGACTACGAGGAGAAGCTGAAGAAGAAGATCCGCACCTCGGGCTGTGCCCAGGGGACGGTGTTCGGCGACCTGATGGAGAAATTCGAAGAGGTGAGGCTGGCGCCCGAGGCGCGGCTCAAGACCTCCTGGCTCTATGCCTTGAGCCGCAAGATCAACGCCGTACCGAGCCTCTATCTGGAGGCCGGCGCCATCCACGGCTGCGTGCTGGCGGTCGAGGATCGGCCGCTGATCTACATGGAGGTCGTCGGCCGTCACAATGCGGTCGACAAGATCGCCGGCTACATGTTCCTCGAAGGAATCGGGCCGGAGGACAAGATCTTCTACACCACCGGACGCCTCACCTCGGAGATGGTGATCAAGACGGTGCAGATGGGCATTCCCATCCTGGTGTCGCGCTCCGGCTTCACCGCCTGGGGCGTCGACTTGGCGCGCCAGGCTAATCTCACTCTGATCGGCCGCGCCAAGGGGCGGCGTTTCCTGGCGCTAGCCGGCGAGCAGCGGCTGGTTTTCGACCACGACGCGTCCAGACTCGAAGACGAAGAAGCGCGCCACAGTCGCAAGAGCGCGCGCGGTGACGATGACGGCTGAGGGCTCGCCCGGCGGCCCGCTGCTGGCCGGCGTGCTTCTGGCCGGCGGACAATCGCGGCGCATGGGCGGCGGCGACAAGTGCCTGCGGCTGCTCGGCGGCGAGACGATCCTGTCGCGGGTGATCGCCAGAGCCCGCCGGCAGGTTGCGGCGCTGGCGCTCAATGCCAACGGCGATCCCGGCCGCTTCGCCGAATACCGGCTACCGGTGGTGCCCGACCCGATCGGGGGCTTCGCCGGGCCGCTCGCCGGCGTGCTCGCCGGCCTCGACTGGGCGGCCGAGGCAATGCCCCGCGCCCGTTATCTGGTCTCCTTCGCCTGCGATGCGCCCTTCTTTCCCACCGATCTCGCCGTGCGCCTGCTGGCGCCGGTGGCGCGCGGCGAGGCCGAGCTGTCCTGCGCGGCCTCGGACGGGCGCAGCCACCCGGTCTTCGGGCTCTGGCCGCTCGCGCTCCGCGAGCCGCTCCGCCGGGCGCTGGTCGAAGAAGAGCTGCGCAAGGTCGACCTCTTCACCGGGCGCTACCGTCTCGCCACGGTCGCTTTTGCGCTCGGTGCGACGACGAGCGGGCCGCTGGATCCCTTCTTCAATGCCAACCGACCCGAGGATCTGGCCCGCGCCGAGGCCTTGTTGGCGGCGGCCTAGTCGTCGTCCCGAACTGCCACCGCCTTGTCTGGCTGCGGGTTCCACACCATCTCTCGTTGTGGGCGTTGGAGGGGCCGTGTCTTTTGGGGGCTCGCCGTCAAAACTCCGCACGGATCGCAAGCTTGTCGCTGGCACCGGCCACGACGGCGAAGCCGTGCCTGGCGAGCGCTCGGCCAATTCCGCCCTGGTGCGAACCGCAATAAAACTCACGAGGGAGGGCAAGATGACACTCCGGATTGCAGTGGTTCTCGTGCTGGGTGCCGGCCTCTTCGGCGGATCGGCTACGGCGCAGGACAACCTCAAGCGATTGCAAAATATGCAAACCACGGACACGCCGCTCGAGCTGACAACAGTGGAGCAGGGCGGCGCCAGGGCCGAGGCATTACGCAAGAACCTCGAGCGGATCGAGCTGCCTGACGGCTTCGAGATCGAGCTCTATGCGATTGTGCCGGATGCCCGCCACATGGCGGTCGGGACCAATGTCGGCGTGATCTTCGTCGGCACTCGCAAAACCAACGTCTACGCCGTCACCGACCGCGACAAGAATCGCGTCGCTGACGAGGTCAAAGAGTTTGCACCCAGCGTGGACCTCAAGGTTCCGAACGGTGTCTGCTTCAGCCAGGACGGATTCCTCTATATCGCCGAACACAATCGAGTGCTGGTCTACCCGGCGGCCGAGTTCTTCTACGAAGGCCCCGACGTGGCGATCGGCGTGGTTGCCGAGCAGCTGGTCCCGCCGGAGGAGGAGTCGTTCAATCACGGGGCGCGCACCTGCGACATCGGCCCCGACGACAAGCTCTACATTACCCTTGGACAGCCCTACAACGTGCCGCCGCCGGAAAAGGCCGAGCTCTACCGGGAGCACGGCATCGGTGGCATCATCCGCATGAATCGCGATGGCAGCGGGCGCGAGGTCTATGCGCTCGGCATTCGCAACTCGGTCGGCCTCGATTTCAATCCGGCCAACGGCCAGCTGTGGTTCACCGACAACCAGGTCGACGGCATGGGTGACGATATCCCGCCGGGCGAGCTCAATCGGGTGACCGAGGCCGGGCAACACTTCGGCTTTCCCTGGTACGGCGGCGGAAAGATCCGCACCAACGAGTACAAAGACAGCGAACCGCCGGCGGGTGTGATCTTTCCCGAGGTCGAGATGGTCGCGCACGCCGCCGATCTCGGCATGACCTTCTATAGCGGCTCTCAGTTCCCGGCGCGCTATCGTGGCGGCATCTTCTCGGCGCAGCACGGCTCCTGGAATCGCACCACCCCGGTAGGCGCACGGGTCATGTTCACCAGCTTGGAGGAGGACGGCAGCGCCGGCGAGACCGTTGCCTTCGCCGAGGGCTGGCTCGACGAGACGACCGGCGAATACCTCGGCCGGCCGGTCGCCGTGGTGCAGTATCTCGACGGCTCGCTTCTGGTCTCCGACGATTTGGCCGGTGCGATCTACCGCATCTCCTATGTCGGCCAATAGGCCTTGAACGGCTTGGGCGCCCCCGGCAGTTGCGGCCCGGGGGCGCCTCTCGTCGCGGAGCGTCTCATGAGAAACTCGATGGCCAAGCTGGCAGGCGCAACCAAGGCCGGACTCCTTGTCGGGCTTGCCGGTATTTCGTTGCTCGCCGCGAGCGTGGCGCCGGCCCTGGCGGGCGATGCAGCCGCCGGCCGCACAGTGGCGGCCGTCAAGTGCAAGCAGTGCCACGGGCTCGATGGCCTCGGCACGACCCCGCTGTTCCCCACGCTCGCCGGTCAGAGCGAGGAATACCTCGTCAAGCAGCTGCACGACTTCCGGGACGGTCATCGCGAGAACGAAATGATGACGTTCCTGGCCAAGGACCTGAGCGACCCCGAGATCGACAACCTCGCGGCCTACTACGCCTCGATCCCCTTCGAAGTTAAGTTGCCCCAATAGGCGTCGCCGCGAGGCCGCCGCTCGCACGCCGCGATAGCGGTCGCCGACCGCCGCCGCTATACTCCTGCCGTTCCGCGACGGCTCGGCGGCGCGGCATCATGTCCCCCTTTCGGGTTGTCGGGCCATGAAGGCTCTTCGGCTGATTGCGGCCCTGCTGTTCTCCCTTCCGCTCTGCCTCGGCGCGGCCCGCGCAGGCGATTTACCGGCGCCGGATGGCCAGGTCCTGCTGACCGTCACCGGCCGTATCGCCGTCACGAATGCACCCGACGGGGCGGGCGACCGCGAAGGCTCGGGCAAAATCGTTGCGCGGCTGTCGCCGCTGCTGCCGGACCTGCGCCGTGTGACGGTGCAGGTTGCGCAGTCGGAGCTGGACCGTCTCGCGGCAGGAAATACGATGCGTCGCAACGCGCTCTGGACCGCGCTCGCAAGTCTCGGCGGGCTGGTGATCGCGCTCGTGCTGCTTGTTGGCATACTGCGGCGCGAGAACCGGCAGCGCAAACATCTCGCCCGCGAGGCGCAAAAAGCGGAGCGCGTCGCACAGGACAGCGAGGCGCGGTTTCGCGACATCGTCGAGGCGGCCTCGGACTGGGTTTGGGAAACCGACGCCGAGCATCGCCTGACCTTCATTTCCGACCGTCTGCGCCAGCTTTCCGGCGAAGAGCCGAGCGAGGTGATCGGCAAGACCCGCTTCGACCTCCGTCTGGCGGGCGATGTGGATCCGGTCTGGGAATACCATCGCTAAACCCTCAGCCGACGTCAGCCGTTTCGCGATTTCGAGTTCGCCTATCTCAATGCCGACGGCCAGCGATCCTGGGCCCGAATCCACGGCCGCCCGCGCTTCGACGCGGAGGGCAGCTTCCTCGGCTATCGCGGGACCGGTCGCGATGTCACCGCCGAGCGCGCCGACCGGCGGGCGCTCAAGCAGAGCCGCGCTCTGCTACGCGCAGTCATCGATGCGGTGCCGGCCGTGATCAACGTCAAGGATAGCGTCTCGCGCTACGTCGTCATGAATCGCTTCCAGGGCGAGGTCTACGGCGTCGATCCGGCGGCCGCGGTCGGCCAGCAAAGCAGCGACTTCACCGGCGAGGCCTACGGCTCCCGCTCGCGGGCACTGGATCGCCATGTCTTCGCCACCGGTCAGGCGCTGCCCTTCGCCGAGCGCTATTTCGTCGATACCAATGGCAAGAAGCGCACCTGGTGGACCGCCAAAGCCCCGATCAAGAATGCCGACGATACAGTTAGCCATGTGGTGACCGTGGCGCTCGACATCTCGGACCTGAAGGCGGAGCGACGCGCCCGGAGCAACCTCTCGCGCTACTTTTCGCCGAATCTTGTCGACCTGCTCTCAGCGCGCGACCAGCCGATCGGCGATGTTCGCCGCCAGGATGTGGCCGTCGTCTTCACCGATCTATTCGATTTCACCAGCCACGCGGCGCGCGAGACGCCGGAGCGCATCATGGGTCTGCTACGCGATCTCCACGCGCGCATGGCCGACTTGGTGTTGTCGCACGGTGGGACGCTGGAGAAGTTTCTCGGCGACGGTCTGATGGCGACCTTCGGTACGCCGAACCGCTGTCCGCGCGACGCCGTAAACGCGCTCGCCTGCGTTCGCGGCATGGCGCTCGCGATGGCCGAGTGAAATGCAGCCCGACGGAAGAGCGGTGACGCGGAGATGCGGATCGGGATCGGGGGGCACTGGGGACCGGTCATTCTCGGCGAGATCGGGACCGAGGCGCGGGTCGAGTTCGCCGTGGTTGGCGACACCGTCAATGTAGCGAGCCGCCTGGAGTATTTGACGCGGGAGCTGCGCTCCCCGGCGGTGGTTAGCGAAGAGCTGATGGCCGCTGCGCGCGCCGAAGGTGGCCTGTCGGCCGAAGCCCTCGCCGATTTCCACGCCGCCGGACCAAAATCCATCGACGGCCACGACCGGCCGTTCGAGGTCTGGGTTCTGGATGTCGAAAACCTGCCCGCAGCCCGCGCTTCGCCGTTGGCCGCTACGACACTTTAGCCGACGTAAGCACCGCCCGGCAGCCAGGGCTCGCCCTGACGCCATTCGTGGCCGGACTTGCACTTCTGACAGATGCGTTCGCCCGCCCAAGTGCTGCGGAACGGCCGCTTGCATTTGAGGCACGAACGATCTTTTGGCCGTTCCCGGTGTTCCGGTTTCGGCTTGCTGCGATACCGTGATGACGGCATGGCGCTAACCTAGCCGTTGGCGCGGGAAAGTGCCAGCAGAACCTCCGCCGGATCGCAAGAATCGCGGAAATCCGCGGCCTCGCTCCGGGGATTTCGCGCGGCCTGCGCGAAGCCGGCTCTCATGCTCTCTCAGCGCCTTCGCCCCGGCCGGCCCGCTTGTAGCCATCCGAGGCTACCCCTAAGATGCCGCAATAACGCCGGGTCTTGAGCCGCCTTGGGAGGTCGGCGAGTCCGGCGAGCGGCCGCACGCCGGGTCTTTCGGGGCATGCCGGGCGGTGCGACGGAGACCCTGCGAAGGAGGAGGCTATGCCCGAGGGCACCGTGAAATGGTTCAACCAGGTCAAGGGGTACGGGTTCATCGATCCGGGCGACGGCAGCAAGGATGTATTCGTTCACATCTCCGCGGTTCAGAAGGCCGGCATAGATCGGCTCAAGGACGGTCAGCGGGTAGGCTTCGAGCTCGAGACCGGGCGCGACGGGCGAACCTCCGCCATCAACCTCAAGCTGCTCTAGTATGGGCTGCTGCGACCCTTGCGCGCGGCGCGCGACCAATTCGGTATCTGCGGGTGTTTGTAAGGGCTTCCGGCGCCGGAAGCGGGCGTCAATGTCGCGGGCGGGGCCATTGATCGAGCACGTTCTGCACCCGAGATTGTAGCTATGAGCACGAGCCTCAGCGATTGGGCCTTTCTCCGCCGGAGGGCGGCGCGGTGAAGCGTCAGGTTACACTGCCTCTCGGCGTGGTCATGGAACGCCGCCGCATCGACCATCCTTGGAAGGACTACCGCTGGAGCGTGGTTTCCGTCTTTCCGGGTGCCGAGCCATGCGACCCCAAGGGCGCTTGGCCGCGGCTGAGGTCGGACGAGGACAGCGTCAGCTACCATGCCGGGACTTTGCCGCTCGGGCTCCATGCGACGGAATCCGGAGACTACAAGCTCAACTTGGCGCAGAAGCCGCCGAAGATCTGGGTCGTGCTGCGGCCCTTCGAGGATCTGGAGGGTGACCGCGAGCTGGTGCCGTTCCATGTCTCGGCCTGCCCGACAGAAGCGCAGGATTATCTCGACGGCGACGAGCAGGTCGATGTGGTTGCCATGCCGGATCCGGTGGCGGACCTGATCAGAAGCTTCGTCGACGAGCACCACGTCGACAGGGTTTTCGTCAAACGCAAGCGCAAGCGCTATGTACCGCCCGACGAGGCCGGCGGGCCGCCTCGGGCGAGCGGCGGCGGGGGCTAGAGACGATGGCGGAAGAAGACGACAGCCCGCTGCGCCGCTGGTCGCGACGCAAGCGCGAAGCGGCCCGGAACCCGGAGCCCGAGCTGGAGAGTGGGGATGTGTCTGCTCGTCCGCCCGAGGGCGACAAGGAGAGCGATGCCGAGCTGATCGCAGCTCTGCCCGATGTCGATAGCCTGACTCTTCAGTCAGATTTCACTGTGTTCCTGAAATCGGGGGTGCCGACGGCATTGCGCAACCGCGCGCTCGCTCGCCTGTGGCGCATGGACCCGGTCTTTGCCAACCTGGACGGCCTCAACAACTACGACGAAGACTACCGCGCCCAAATGATGGCGACCGCCGGAAAGAAGATCGCTTCGCTGTTCCGGGTTGGGCGCGGCATGATCTCGCCCCAGGAAGCGCTCGAGGAGCTGGAGCAGTTGGCCAAGCAGACTGGCGACGGAGACGCTGCGGCGGCAGGTCGTGAAGCTCAGCCGTCCGGCGCATCTGCCTCAGACACCGAGCCGGCCGCCAACCCGCCGACACCGCTCGGGCCGCCGGCCGCCCTGTCAGGACCAAGTGGCGCCGACCGAAGCAGCCCGGGAGGCGGCGACCTGAAGCACTGCGTTCAATCCGAGATTGTCGACAATTCGCCGATGGAAGATTCGCCGGAGGCTTCAGTGGCGATCGCCTCGAATCGCCCCCGCCAAGGCCCGGCGAACACGCGTCAGAAGACGACTGGCGGAAAGGCTGCAAGCCGCCGCTGGGGCCGCCCCTCCTAGTGTATATGCAAAAACATGCATTTTTTACAGTAACCGTAGAAAAAGTGCAGCCATCTCAGGTCCGTTTCTTCGCGCGCGGCAATTCAAGAACAAATCCGGTCGCTGCTGCGCGTGTAATTGTTGACAGCGTTTCTCTGTTGGCCCCTAATTCATTAACCGTCTGACTTTCACGCGAAGGGGAAACGGACGGCGGTAGGCGTGACGTCTTCTGGACGTCGCGGCACCGACGAAAAAGCGGCTCGCCCGTCGGGCTCCAATGGGAGTTGCGGCAGGGTGTCGCTCAACAACAAAACACGGCCGCTCAAGCAACAAGAACAAGGCGGCGGGTGGCGGTCGAGGGGAGTGAACGAGTGAACGAAACGTTCGCTCACGGCGGCATTGGCGAGGAGGACAAGCTGCGGGCCGATTGGTACGGCCTGCTGGCGCGCCTGCTGTCTGACACTCCGGACGAGCGTACACTCCATCTCCTGCGCGAATTCGAGGGCGACGAAACCGAGCTCGGACAGGCCATCGAGACTTTGGCCGCGGCTGCCCGCGTGGCCCGCGTCGATAGCCTGCGCGACGAATACTTCACGCTCTTTGTCGGCGTCGGCCAGAGCGAGCTCACGCCCTATGGCTCCTACTATCTGACGGGCTTCCTCAACGAGAAGCCTTTGGCGCGCCTGCGCGGCGACATGGCGCGGCTCGGCATCGCGCGCGCCGACGGCGTAGCGCTGCCCGAGGACCATGTTGCGGCGCTCTGCGAGATGATGTCGGGGCTTATCACCGGGGCATTCGGACGGGCGGCCAGCCTTGCCGAGCAGCGGCAGTTCTACGACAGCCACATCGGTTGTTGGGCGCCACGCTTTTTCGAAGACTTGGAGCGATCGAAGTCGGCCGCGTTCTACATGCCGGTCGGCACCCTCGGTCGCCTTTTCATGGCGATCGAGAGTCAGGCATTCGACATGGCGGCGTGACGGATTGTAAAGCTTTGTTGGGGTCGCTTCAGCGCGGGGTTCCGCTGGGGCAGCAAGAAAGGGTGAAGCGCGATGAAGGACAAGGCGAAAGCGGTGATCGGTCGACGCGAGTTCTTCCGCAAGGCCGGCATCGGTGCCGGCACAGCGGCTGGCGCGGCGGCAACTCTGACGACTTCGGGCACCAAGACCGAGGCTGCGGAAGCCAAGCCGTCCGGCGAAGGCTACCGCGAGACCGCGCTAGTCAAGAAGTACTACGACCTGGCCAGATTCTAACGGCCGCTCGGATCGATTGAATTCATAGGCTGAAGCGCCGGTAGGCGTTTCGGCCAAGCGCGATGGAGAACGCAATGCTGACCAAGAAGACGCGCGGAACGGTATCAGGGTCCCGGCTCCTCAAGGGGCTGGCGGGGGTGACCGGCGGAGCCGTGGATCGCCGCACCTTCCTCAAACGGTCCGGTCTTGCAGCCGGCGGTGCGGCCGCGCTTTCGGCCTTGCCGGCCGGCATGGTCAAGAAGGCCCAGGCGCAGGCCTCGGGCGGCGAGATCAAGCAGATCAAATCGGTCTGCACTCACTGCTCGGTAGGCTGCACGGTGATCGCCGAGGTTCAGAGCGGCGTGTGGATCGGGCAGGAGCCCGGTTGGGACAGCCCCTTCAACCTGGGCGCCCACTGCGCCAAAGGCGCTTCCGTGCGCGAGCACGCCCACGGCGACCGGCGACTCAAGTCGCCGCTCAAGCTGGAAGGCGGCAAGTGGGTGAAGCTGTCCTGGGATCAGGCGATCGACGAGGTCGGCGACAAGCTGCTGGCGATCCGCGAAGCCGCGGGCCCCGACGCGGTCTACTGGATGGGTGGCTCGAAGCACAGCAACGAAGGCGCCTATCTCTATCGCAAGTTCTGCGGCTTTTGGGGAACCAACAACAACGATAACCAGGCGCGCATCTGCCATTCGACCACGGTCGCCGGCGTAGCCAATACCTGGGGCTACGGCTGCATGACCAACAGCTTCAACGACATGCATAACAGCCGCTCGTTGATCTTCCTGGGATCGAACGCGGCCGAGGCGCACCCGGTGGGGATGCAGCACATCCTCAAGGCGAAGGAGCAGAACAACGCACCGTTCATCGTCTGCGATCCTCGCTTCACGCGCACCGCAGCGCACGCCGACGAGTATGTCCGCTTCCGCTCCGGCACCGACGTGGCGCTGGTCTGGGGCATCCTCTACCACATCTTCGAGAATGGCTGGGAGGACAAGGAGTATATCCGTCAGCGCGTGTGGGGCATGGACCAGGTGAGAGAAGAGGTCCGCAAGTGGAACCCCGAGGAGGTGGAGCGCGTCACCGGCGTTCCCGGCTCGCAGCTCGAGCGGGTCGCGCGGACGCTCGCCAACAATCGGCCTGGCACACTGGCTTGGTGCATGGGCGGCACCCAGCATCACAGCGCCAATAACAACATCCGGGCCTACTGCACGCTACAATTGGCGCTTGGCAATATTGGCGTCACCGGTGGCGGCACGAACATCTTCCGCGGCCATGACAACGTTCAGGGCGCGACTGATCTCGGCAACCTGCCGGATACTCTGCCGGCCTACTACGGTCTGTCCGAGGGTGCGTGGAAGCACTGGGCCCGAGTCTGGGACGTCGACTACGACTACCTGCTCAGCCGTTTCACTTCCAAGGAGTTGATGGAAGAGAAGGGGATTCCGGAATCGCGTTGGTTCGATGCAGTGCTGGAGCCGAAGGAGAATCTCGGCCAGCCGGAGAATCTCAAGGCGATGGTCTACATGGGCCACGCGCCCAACTCGCAGACCCGCCAGACGGACCTCAAGAAGGCGATGGACAAGCTCGACCTTCTGGTCGTCATCGATCCCTATCCGACGGTATCGTCGGTGCTCCACGACCGGACCGACAACGTCTATCTGCTGCCGGCCGCGACCCAGTTCGAGACCGTGGGCTCGGTCACAGCCTCGAACCGCTCCCTGCAGTGGCGCGAGAAGGTGATCGAACCGGTGTTCGAATCGAAGCCGGACCACGAGATTCTTTACCTCCTGGCCAAAAAGTTCGGATTCGCGGAGCAGATGTTCAAGAAAATCCAGGTCAACGGCACCGAGCCGCTGGTCGAAGACATCACCCGCGAATTCAACCGGGGCTCCTGGACCATCGGCTACACCGGCCAGTCGCCGGAACGCCTGCGTCTCCACATGGCAAACCAGCATACCTTCGACAAGACCACGCTGCGGGCTGTGGGCGGGCCGTGCGATGGCGATTACTACGGCATGCCATGGCCCTGCTGGGGCACGCCGGAGATGAAACACCCGGGCACTCACAGGCTCTACGACCCCTCGCAGCCGATCGCCAAGGGCGGGCTCACCTTCCGGGCGCGTTTCGGCGTCGAGCGCAACGGCGAAAACCTTTTGGCCGAGGGAGTCTACTCGCCCGGCTCGGAGATTCAGGACGGCTATCCCGAGTTCACTATGGCGATGCTGCAGAAGCTCGGCTGGGACGCCGACCTGACGCCCGAAGAACGGGCGACGATCGACGGGATCGCCGGCGAGAAGACCACTTGGAAGACCGACCTTTCGGGCGGTATCCAGCGGGTTGCGATCAAGCACGGGTGCGCGCCCTTCGGCAACGCCAAGGCACGCGTCGTGGTCTGGAACTTCCCCGATCCGGTGCCGGTCCATCGCGAGCCGCTCTATACGCCGCGGCGCGATCTGGTGGCGGATTACCCGACCTATGACGACACCAAATCGTGGCGCGTTCCGACCCTCTACAAGTCCATCCAGGAGAAGGACTTCGCCGCTGACTTCCCGATCATTCTGACTTCGGGCCGTCTGGTGGAGTACGAGGGCGGCGGCGACGAGACCCGCTCCAATCCATGGCTCGCCGAGTTGCAGCAGGACATGTTCTGCGAAATCAACCCGCGCGACGCCAACGACGCCGGCGTCAGGGATGGGCAGATGGTCTGGGTGCACGGGCCAGAGGGCGCTAAGGCGAAGGTCAAAGCTATGATCACCGAACGGGTGGGTCCTGGGGTTGCCTTCATGCCATTCCACTTCGGCGGTCGATTCCAGGGCGAGGACCTGCGAAGCAAATACCCCGCAGGAGCCGACCCCTATGTCTTGGGCGAATCGGCCAACACCGTGACCACCTACGGCTACGATTCGGTGACTCAGATGCAGGAATCGAAGACCACGCTTTGCCGGATCGAGCCGGCATAAGGAGCTGAACCATGGCACGCATGAAATTCCTCTGCGACGCCGAGCGCTGCATCGAGTGCAACGCCTGCGTCACCGCCTGTAAGAACGAGCACGAGGTGCCGTGGGGCGTGAATCGCCGCCGCGTGGTCACCATCAACGATGGGGTTCCGGGCGAGCGCTCCATCTCGGTCGCCTGCATGCATTGCTCCGATGCGCCCTGCATGGCCGTCTGCCCAGTCGACTGTTTCTATCAGACCGAGGACGGCCTGGTCTTGCATTCCAAGGATCTCTGCATCGGCTGTGGCTACTGCTTCTACGCCTGCCCCTTCGGGGCGCCGCAGTATCCGCAGGCCGGAAACTTCGGCAGCCGCGGCAAGATGGATAAATGCACCTTCTGCGCCGGCGGCCCGGAAGCCGACAACTCGTCGGAAGAATTCCAGAAGTACGGACGCAATCGTATCGCCGAGGGCAAGCTGCCGCTCTGCGCCGAGATGTGCGCAACCAAGGCGCTTCTTGCCGGTGACGGGGACATTGTCTCCGACATTTATCGCGAGCGCGTTGTGGCCCGCGGTTTCGGTTCCGGCGCTTGGGGCTGGGGTACGGCCTACGAGCGGAAGGCTGGCTCGTAGCGCTGACGTTCGGCTGTTTGGCGCCGGCACGTGGCCGGCACCGTTCGGTTGGCGACGAGACGGTGCGAGATATGACAAAAGCCCAGTCGGGGGCGGCCCGCCAAGCCGCCCCCGCTTGGCAACGAGAGTTCGGGTCTTCGATGCCTTGCGGGTGCTTGCGTAGCCGCCTTTGCGACCCCAACTTAATCTGAGGGAGAGTTCTCTGGTGACGTTTGCCTCTCGAAAAGCACTGAAGATTCTTGCCGTCGTGTCGCTGGCCGTTACCCTTGGCGCTTGCGATGAGGACGAGCAGGGGCGCATTCTGAATTATGACCAGGGCGTCTACCAGGGTCAGACGGATACGCCGATCGACGACGAGACACGCGAGGAGTTGCGCCAGCGCGCGCGGCAGCTCGTCGGCTAATGCAGTTGCGTAGCGCTGCAGGTTGGGGAAAGTCGGGGAAGATGCAGATTCACTCGGAGAATCCGTTTTGGCGCTTCAGTCAATGGCTGGTCCTGGCGATGTTCTTCGCCGCGCTGGCTACCGTCGCGCTGCCCTCTACCGAGGCTGTCGCCCAAAGCAGCGGCGATACGACTGCCGAGCAGGGGCCGACCGCCGGCGAGGTTCCGGGTGGTGTGCTGGGCGGCGATAGCGATTCCGACTACTGGCGCAAAGTCCGGTCGGGTGCTCCCGGCTCGATTACGATTCCGAATCAGAATGCCGCGATCCTGATCCAGTCCGAGGGCGACAACTGGCGCGCCTGGCGCAACGGTCCGCTGACCACCTGGGGCGCGTGGCTGATGCTCGGCACGATCGTGGTGCTCGCGCTGTTCTTCGCTCTGCGCGGGCGCATCCGCATCGAGGCCGGACCCAAGGGCGTTACCGTCGAGCGCTTCAATGGTCTCGAACGTTTTGCCCATTGGCTGACCGCAAGCACCTTCATCATCCTGGCGTTGACCGGCCTCAATCTGCTTTATGGCCGCCACATCATCTTGCCGATTCTGGGACCGGAGATTTTTTCTGCGCTCACCATCGGCGGCAAGTGGGCGCACAACTTCCTTGCGTTTCCTTTCATGCTCGGCGTCGTGCTGATCTTCGCGTTGTGGTTACACCGCAACGTTCCCAGCCGGGTCGATCTCTCTTGGCTGGCCAGGGGCGGGGGGATGTTCGTAAAGGGCTCGCATCCGCCGGCTGCCAAGTTCAATGCCGGCCAGAAGCTCGTCTTCTGGGCAGCCGTGCTCGGTGGGATTTCGCTATCGTTGTCGGGCCTATCGCTGCTCTTCCCCTTCGAGTTCCACCTCTTCTCGGGAACCTTCGCGTTCTTCAACATTTTCGGCGCTGGCCTGCCGGAGAACTTGGCGCCGATCCAGGAAATGCAGCTGTCGCAGCTCTGGCACGCGGCACTTGCGCTCATCATGATCGCCGTGATAATCGCCCACATCTACATCGGCACGATCGGCATGGAGGGCGCCTTCGATGCCATGGGGACCGGGCGGGTCGACGAGAACTGGGCCCGCGAGCATCACAGTCTCTGGCTCGCCGAGCTCAAGGGCGAGGTGCTGCCCAGCGACGATCGTCATGGCGGATCGCATCCGCAACCTGCCGAATGACGTTCATGTCCGCTTGCGACGGTCCATTGCTGCGCAGCGTGTTGCTTGCTGCAGCAATGCTTGTAATGGCTGCACATCCTGCGTTCGCGATCACCAGCGATCAGGCGGCCACACAGGTCGCCGAGGCCTACGGTGTCGAGGTGCTGAAGGTGCGCGAGGGCCAAGTCGACAATCGCCCCGTGTGGCTGGTCACTTTTATGGCGCCTGGCGGGAACAGCAATATCGCATTCCAAGTCAACACTATTGCACTCGATCGCGACAGCGGCGAGGAGATTTCCGCGTTCCAGCACACCCCGATGGGCTATGAGCTACCTGGCGCACCGCAATACGACACTCGTCTCGAGAGGCAGCCGCGAGTTATGCGCCTCGGCACTTGGCGCTGAGCGCACTCTCGGCCTCGCCGGTTTTCTTCTTCTAATGCTCAGCGCCATCCTCGCGCCCCTTCCGGCGACGGCGCAACTCGCCGGCCATGGTGGCGACGTCAGGGCGCTCGCAGTCTCGGCCGACGGCAAGCGAGCGCTTAGCGGGGGCTTCGACTACGCCATGATGCTCTGGGACCTGGAGCGTCAAGCACCGCTGGCACGCTTCGATCGCCACAACGGAGCCGTCAACGGCGTCGCTTTCCTGCCGGACGGCGAGCATGCTCTCTCGGTGAGCGACGATGGCGCCTTGCGCCTCTGGGATCTCGCGAATGACCGACCGCTTCGAACTTTCGATGCGCACCAGGGCAAGGCAGCCGCAGTTGCCGTGGCACCGGACGGCCGCCTAGCTGCCACCGCCGGTTGGGACAAGCGGGTGCGCCTCTGGGATCTGGAGAGCATGTCCCCCGGCCCGGTGCTGGAAGGGCACAAGAGTAACGTCAATGCGCTCGCCTTCTCAGCTGACGGCAAGCGGCTGCTTTCGGGTGGCGCTTCCGGTGAGATCCTGATCTGGGCGCTTCCCGGCGGCGAACGGCTGCAACCTCTCTCCGGGCACTCTCTCGGCGTCACTGGCCTCGCCATTACGGCAGACGGCCGGCGCGCGGTTTCGGCCTCGATCGACGCGACGCTGATGATCTGGGACCTAGCGCGCGGCGAAAGCTCGATGAGCCTCACCGGACACGAGGGCCCGGTGTTGGCGGTGGCCTTGTCGGCCGATGAATCGCGAGTCGCATCTGCGGGAGTCGACGGATCGATCATCCTCTGGGACGCTGTGGCGGGCCGACCGCTCTTCGTGTTGAGCGGCCATCGCGAGCCGGTCTGGTCGCTTGCGTTTCTGCCGGATGGGACACGGCTTCTCTCCGGCGGCTCGGACGATGTGGTCCGCCTGTGGGACCTCACGACGCAGCGCGAACTGACAGGTCCGGATGCGCAGGAGCCGAGCGTCGGCGTTGCCGCACTGCCGGATCCCAAAAGCCGCGGTGCTATTCTGTTTCGGAAGTGCGCGGCCTGTCACACCGTCACCGCCGATGGCGGCAACCGGGCAGGGCCGACGCTCCACGGCATCTTCGGCCGCCACGCCGGAACCGTTCCCGACTACAGCTACTCGCCGGCGCTCCGAAACAGCGATCTCGTCTGGACGGAGGAGACGATCGACGCGCTTTTTGCCCAGGGCCCGCATACTTACACGCCGGGTAGCAAGATGCCGCTACAGCGCATGCCGAGCGCAGAGGATCGGGCAGTGTTGATCGCCTACCTGAAACGGATAACGGCGCCTTGATGTCGCTATGATTGCCAACAAGCATGGGAAGGAACATCGATGAATGCCTTCGTCTCGAGTGTGCTCGCCGCCATCGTGATTGCTGTGGTAGTGGGCGTTGCAATGAATTATCTTGGCCTGTCCACCGCCGAGACCTTCTCGACCTCGTCGGTCCGTCTCTAGTGCCGATCGCCCTTCATTGCTTCATCGACGACGACGAACAAGCTCACCCGGCGACTGTCGATCAGCTGCTTGCCGGCGTGCTCAAAATTTACGGTGACCCGCTCGCCGATCGCCGATTGTACCTGGCCCAGACCCCAGTCCGGGCGCTCAGGATGGCGAACGTATGTGCCGGGTGTTAGCCGCTCCATCATGATAGCAAGCCTCGCAGTCGGTTGGCGCGCAA